>JAEHDN010000253.1 GCA_016880395.1 Candidatus Eiseniibacteriota bacterium | reverse complement strand
GACCGCGAGGTGCACGCGTTCCAGGACGCCTGGATCGCCCCGTGCCCCTACCCCGGGCTCCTGAACGGCGACACGGCGTTCGGAAACTGCGTCACGTCACGCTACTTCCAGGGCTTCAAGATCGACCAGAAGCGCCGGATCGAGCGGGTGCTCGATCTCCTGCCGCGCATCGGCGGCGACTTCGAGCGGCGGTTCGGCCGTCCCGGCCTCGCCTTCTACGACGCGGCCGGATTCCCCGATGACGGCGTCGTCGACGTGGCGGTCGTGAGCATGGGCCCCGACTTCGGCACCTTCGAGGGCGTGCGGCCCGAGTACGAGAAGCGGTCCGGCCTCAAGGTCGCGGGCCTCGCGATGCGCCTCCTCACTCCCTTCCCGCGCGACGCGGTGCGCGCACGCCTTGCCAAGGCGCGCGTCGTCCTGGTGGTGAATCAGGCGCACCACTCCGGTCGCGGACACCTGACGCTCGACATCGTGGACGCGCTCTCCGACCTGGCCCATCCGCCGCGCGTCGTGAGTGCGTTCGCGGGCATGGGCGGCGCCGACGTCTCCGAGGCAACGTGGGAGCGGATGCTCGACCACGGGCGGGAGGCGCTGGGCGGGCGGCTGATGCCGTCCTGGGCGGCGTTCCACGAGGGGGAGGCGCTATGAGCGGCTACAAGGAGATCGCGCTCCGGGAGTCCTGCTTCCGCCCCGGCTCGACGCTCTGTCCCGGATGCATGGAATCGATCGCGCTCCAGAACGTCGGGCGCGTGACGGACAACGGAGTGAAGACCGTCTTCACGCTGGGCACGTCCTGCGCCGAGGTCTCGAGCCTCGCCTTCCCGAACGTCGTGGCCTGGGGCCGCGACTACCGGTCGCCGGACGACTACGCCAAGTCCTTCTCGATCCTCCACAACGTGTTCGAATCGGCTCCGACCCTGGCCGAGGCGACGCGCGACGTGGCGGACATCCTCCACGACTACGGCGCCATGAGCCAGCCGATCCAGGTGATCGCGGCGAGCGGGGATGGAGGCGCGCTCGCGATCGGGCTCCGCTCGTTCCTGCACACGATCTCGAGGCGGTCGCGCGTGACGCTGCTCGTCCTCGTGAACGAGATCTTCGCGAACACCGGTTTCCAGTACAGCCCGGCGACGATGCCCTTCGCGGACACCAGCACCACGCCCGCGATGGACGGCTCGCTCGGGAACACGCGGATGCCGCTCGACTACATCCACCTCGCGATCGCGGCGGGCGCGGGCATGGTCTCGCAGGTGAGCCCGGCCTACGGCAAGCTCTACATGACCGCGGTGGAGCGCTCGCTCAAGTGCAAGGAGACGGCGGTGATCTTCGTCCCCGCCCCCTGCATCAGCGGCTGGAAGTTCGAGGACGGGGAAACCGTGCGGATCGCCGAGCTGGGCGCGCAGTGCGGCGTCTTCCCGTCGTTCATCTGGGAAAAGGGGAAGGGCGGCTCGGTGAAGGACTGCCCGCGGGAACAGGCGGACCGGCCCAAGATCGAGAATTTCCTGGGCTCCCAGCGCCGCTTCCACCACCTGGTGAGGAAGAATCCCGAGACAGGCGCCTATGAAGCGAGGCCTGAGCGAGCAGCCGACGTCGAGTCCCTGCGCGGCTGGGTCCAAAGCAACGTGGAGCGCCTCTACAAGCTGGCCGAGCTGACGTAGGAGGCACCGAGGGAGGAAGGGGTCGTGCGACCCCCTGAGCGACTTAGGCCCGGCGCGCTTCAGCGCCGGGCCGTTTAGCGAGGGGGTCACACGACCCCTTCCGGCCTAGGAACGTCTTTGCTTCAGCGCCGGTGAGTTTTCGCCCGAATCACGTCGTCGAAATGTAGCGCCAGCTCGTACCGCGACACGTCGTCCTCGTTCGCCCCCTTCTGGATCACGAGCAGCCGGTCTCCCGGAAGCATGGCCATCATGGCTCCGGGGCTGCTCGCGACGCGCAGTGGCTCCAGATTCCAACTCGCGACCGGCGGCGACGCCGCGAGCCTCGGCTCCCGCGCGATGGTCACCGCCATCAACCGCGTGCGGAGCGTGTTGGCGATGTAGAGGCGGCCCTGCTTGCTCCACATCGGGTAGCTTCCGATTCCCCCGGTGGAGACGAGGAGCGGCTGGCCCTGGAGGCGTTGGCCGTCCCAGGCGGCGACGTAGAGCTCGAACTTCCCTGTCTGGTCCGACAGGAACGCGATCATGCGGCCATCCGGTGAGAACGCCGCGAACACGGACCGAGCGCCCGGCGGCAGGAGCGGCGTGGGCGTTCCGTCGGATCCCTCGGCGGGAATGACAACCACGTCGGGCCGTCCGGCCTGGGACCGGATCGCCAGGATCCATCGGCCGTCGGGAGACCAGGCGGTGGAGTTCAAGGTCACCTCGGCTGATCCCTTCGCGACCCGATGTGGCTCGCCCCCACCGTTCGCGTCGACGATCCAGATCCCGTCGGTGGCGCTCCGGGAGACCTGCGAGTAGGCGAGCTTCGTGCCGTCGGGCGAGAAGGTCGGCCCGCCGCAGTCGATGCCGGGGCGAGCCACGACACGCTGGGAGGCGGAGTGGCCCCGCTCGGAGACCCAGATCTCGTAGATCGCCCCTTCGTTCGCGATCACCGACGCGAACCGCTCGCCGTCGGGCGAGGCGGCGAAGGCGCTCTCGAAGGGCTGCCGCTCGCCCGACCACTCGTTCACGTGACCCTGCGTGTCGACGATCACGGCACGGCGGTCCTTCGAGACGTTCCCCCCCGAAACGTAGCGAAGCGTCCCGTTCCGGCTCAGCCCGAACGACGCGTTCGCCCAGCTCTGCGCGATGCGCAATCCCCCCTCGATGGCCGTCGGCGTCCCGCGCGTCTCGAGCTTGTCGACGTCGAAGGGAACCGCGAAGAGCGCGTCGCCTCGCGAGTAGAGGAGATGCCCGGTGCTCGCATAGACCGGGTTGCCGGCGTCGCGCACCAGGATCCGGACCTTCCCCGACTCGAGGTCGAGCACGCCGATGTCGACGTGGTAGGCGCCCTCCGCGTACGACGTGCCCTGCAGCAGGACCCCTCGATCCTTCGGGAGACCCCTCGCGAGGGTGAATGTGCCTTCGTACCCCGGCGCGGCGAGAGGCTTCGCCGCGCCCGCCGGCGTCCCGTCGCTCTTCAAGCGCAGGACCTTGCGTCCATCGTCGACCGCAACGAGGAACTCGCCCGACTCGAGCCAGACCACGCTCCCCTGCCAGTCGTCCGAGCCCTTCGCGACCGGCACCGGCGGCGCACTTCCGTCGAGCGGCATCTTGAGGAGGCGAACGTCCGCGGAGCGCTCCGAGA
This sequence comes from Candidatus Eiseniibacteriota bacterium, assembly GCA_016880395.1. Lineage (GTDB taxonomy): Bacteria > Eisenbacteria > RBG-16-71-46 > SZUA-252 > SZUA-252 > WS-9. Next base: position 1,203 of record JAEHDN010000253.1, on the reverse strand, counting down.
CCGGCGCCACAAACGCGATCCAACGACTGTCGGGGCTCGTGACGAATCCCTGGGACCGCTCGGTTCCAGCGAGGGGGCGGAAGGAGATCTCGTCGAGGTCCCGCACGTAGATTCGCGCCGTGGGCTCCTCCCCTTCCTTGCTCTCGCGGGGGAGCGCCTGCAGCAGGAAGGCCCGGCCATCCTCGGTCAGCTGCCCCACCTGAGTCTGGCGCAGGTCGGGAGGAAGCACAACGGACAGGCGTGTCACCGGCTCCGCCTCGCGGCGTCCACGTCCCAGGAACACGCCGGCGCCGATGCCGATGATGAGACCGGCCACCGCGGCAAGGAAGATCCAGTGGCGCGGCTCCGGGCTCAAGGGCAGCGGAGCCGCTGGCGCTACGGACGCCTTCGCGATCCCGCCCGCCTTCACCTCCTCGAGCGTGAGCCGCGCGTCGCCGATGTCGCGAAGCCGCTTCCGGGGATCCTTCTCGAGGCAGCGGTGGAGGAGATCCCGCACCGCCGGGGGCGTGCTCGCCGGCAGCGCGCTCCAGTCGACCTCGCGCTCCAGGATCTTCGCGATCGTGTCCGAGACCGTCTCACCCGGGAAGGCGAGCCGACCGGTCAGGCACTCGTAGAGCACGCAGCCGAAGGACCAGATGTCGGTCCGTCGATCCACCGGCTTGCCGCGCGCCTGCTCCGGCGAGAGATAGCCCGCCGTCCCGAGGATCACACCCGGCATCGTGGCCGGCGAGCCGAAGGTGGGCGAGTGTGCGAGGGTCGGCGAGTTCACGATCGTGGGCGACTGCGGGATGGTGGGTGATTGCATCGCGAACGGCGAGGAGGCCGGCGAATCGCCGAGCCCCGACTCCGGCGCCACCTTTCCCTTCGCGAGACCGAAGTCGACGATCTTCACCTGGTCGCCTGGGGTGACGAGCACGTTGCCGGGCTTGAGATCGCGATGGATGACCCCCGCCTCGTGCGCGGCCTCGATGCCCGACGCGATCTGGAGGCAGATCTCGACCGCCTCGCCGACCGGGAGCGGCCCGCGTGAGAGGCGCTCCGCGAGCGTCTCCCCCTCGACGTGCTCGAGCGCGAGATAGCGGCGGCCCTCGGACTCCTCGATTCCGTGGATTCCCGCGATGTTCGGATGGTTGAGCGACGCCACGAGCTTGGCCTCGCGCTCGAACCGGCTGAGCCGCTCCGGGTCGGACGCGACGTCGTCGG
>JAEHDN010000252.1 GCA_016880395.1 Candidatus Eiseniibacteriota bacterium | reverse complement strand
TCCGGCGTATAGGCGCGAACCCGGCGCACGAAACCGTCGGCGTCACCCCGCAGGTCGAGGCGTCCGGCGTCCCGAGCGATCTTGGAGGCGTACGTGGCCCGCGAGGAATCCTGCGTCAAGCCCTCCCGCTCGCCGCGCTCGATCCGATCGAGCGCGCGGGCAAGGCAATCGGCCCCCAGGTCGGCGAGGCGCGCGCCGAGGTCTCCCGCGTTCTCGTCCGGCCGGATGGGAACGGCGATGGTCTCGAGCACGGGTCCTTCGTCGAGCCCTTCCGTCATCCACATCGCGCTCACACCCGTCTCGCGGTCGCCCGCGAGGAGCGCGGCCTGGACCGGCGACGCCCCGCGATGACGCGGAAGGAGCGAGAAGTGGATGTTGAGCGCGCCGATGCGCGGCGCGTCGAGGAGCGCCCGCGGGAGGATCTGCCCGTAGGCGACCACGACGAGGAGATCGGGATCGAGCGCGCGCACGCGCTCGATCTCCTCCGGCGTGCCGGCGCGCGCAGGGGTCGCGACGGGGATCCCCATCGCCTCCGCCGCCTCGCGTACGGCGGATTTCCCGGTGTGAAGCCCCCGTCCCCGCGGCCGATCGGCGCGCGTCACCACGAGGAGCGGGCTTCGGTCATCCGCGACGAGGCGAGCGAGGGGCGGGACCGCCACGGCCGGGGTCCCGTAGTAGACGAGGCGCATCGCGCCTTACAGCGAGGGGGAGCTACCCGAGGATTCGACGGCTCCCTCGGCGGCGAGCCGCTTCAGTTTGCCGTCGAGGAGCTTGCGCTGGATGGCACTCAGGCGGTCGATGAAGAGGACCCCGTCCAGATGGTCGGTCTCGTGCTGGATGGCGCGCGCGACGAGCCCATCCGCCTCGAGACGGAAGGGAGCGCCCATCTCGTCGAGGGCCTCCACCACCACGTGCTCCGCGCGCTTCACGTCGTGGCGAATGCCGGGGATGCTGAGGCAGCCTTCCTCGGCGACGGAGGTCCCGTCGCGCTCCGTGATCACCGGATTCACGAAGGCCCGCTTCACGCGGGGCGCTGCCTCCGGCAGCACGTCGAGCACGAACACCCTCCGGAGCGCACCCACCTGGGGAGCCGCGAGGCCGATCCCTTCCGCGCGGTACATGCACTCGAACATGCCCTGGACGAAGGATGCGAGGTCCGGCGTGACCTCGGTCGGCGTCGCCTTCTGGCGAAGCACGGGATCGCCGTAGTAGCGAAGCGTGAGGCGAGGGCTAGTCACCGCGCTCGATCACCTGGACGATGGACTGCCGGGCGAACTCCATCTTCACCTCGTCGGAGACCTTGAGGACGACGACCTCCTCCTTCTCGCCCTTCTTGCCGATCACGGTGCCGAAGATGCCTCCCGACGTGAGCACGCGATCTCCCTTCTTGACGGCCTTCAGCATGGCCTCGGTATCGCGCTGCTTCTTCTGCTGGGGGCGGATGATCATGAAATAGAAGATGCCGATCGTGATCGCGAAAATCGCGGCCATGTGAAGGATCTGGTCCGCCTGGGACGGCGCCGCGGCCGCTCCGGCCGCTTGCGCGAATGCAACATCCAGCATGGGCTCTCCTCGGGTGGGGTCAGGCGGCCCGCTCGCGATAGCGCGCCCGGAAGGCGCTCGCGAGGCCGTCGAAGGCGTCCCGCTCGATCGCGGAACGGGCCGACGCCATCAGTGTCTGGTAAAATGTGAGGTTGTGCAAGGTCAGCATTCGGTGCGCGAGCATCTCACCGGCCTGGTGCAGATGGCGCAGATAGGCGCGGCCGAACTGCGTGCAGGCCTCGCAGCCGCACGCGGGATCGAGCGGCTCCGGATCGCGCGCGTACCGCGCGTTCCGGATGTTGAGGGGGCCCTCCGACGTGAAAGCCATCCCGTTCCGCGCGTTCCGCGTCGGGAGGACGCAGTCGAAGAGATCCACCCCCGACGTGATGCCGTCGAGGAGATCGAGCGGCGTCCCCATGCCCATGAGATAGCGCGGCCGGTCCGAGGGAAGAGCCCCGTTGACCGCACGCGCGAGGGCCCACGTCTCCTCCTTCGTCTCCCCGACCGAGAGCCCCCCGATGGCGTAGCCGTCGCACGCGACCGACGCGCTGCGCGCCGCCATCTCCATGCGTAGCGCAGGATCGGCCGCTCCCTGCACGATGGCGAAGAGAAGCTGCGGGAGACCGGTTGGCGTGGTGCGCGTCCGCGCGTGCGCGAGCGACCGTTCCGTCCAGCGGATCGTCCGCTCCGCGGCGTCCCGCGCCCCAGCGGGGTCGATCGGCAGGAGCACGGCATGGTCGAGCGTCACCGCGATATCGACACCGAGATCCGCCTGGATCTCCATGGCGCGCTCGGGCGTGAGCATCTCGAGGCGCTGCGACCGGTGCCGAAGTGTTCAACTTCGAGGCCGGCACGTCGATCGCCCAGCTGGCCAACGCCATCAACCTTGTGCAGGACGCGACC
>JAEHDN010000033.1 GCA_016880395.1 Candidatus Eiseniibacteriota bacterium | reverse complement strand
TTCCCATCCCGTGCGGCCCTTATCAGGCCCGGCCGCTGAGCCTCTTTGACGCTCATCGTGATTGTCCCCATGGGGGGACATTTTCACAGAGCAGCTGGGGGAGGACATTTCTATGTAGCAGTCACACCCCGGCGCTGCGGTCTTGACAGTCCGCGGTCCCGGGCCTAGGCTCTTCGCTCCATGTCGCTTCCGTCCAAGCTGCGATTCCGTAACGTGTTCCGACGTTTCGTGGAGGTCCTCCCCGCAGTCCTGGCGGCCGCCCCCGCCTGGGCCGAGCCCCTCTCGGGACCCGGACGCCAGTCGGAGCTGATCGACCTCTACTGGACGGGTGGGATCTTCATGCACCCGATCCTCGTCTGCTCGATCGTCGGGCTCGCGATCATCATCGAGCGGTTCACGTTCTTCGCCAAGGCTCGCACGGACACGGGACGGCTCATGAACGAGCTGATCCGCGTGCTCCAGGAACAGGGGCTCGAGGGCGCCGAGCGATTCCTTCATGGACGACGCGGTCCGATCGCGGCGGTCCTCCACTCGGGGCTCGCGAGAGCGCGCAAGGGGCCCGAGGCGGTGGAGAAGGCCATCACGACCGCGGCCTCCATCGAGACCGCGCAGCTCGAGCGCGGGCTCATCTGGCTCGCCACGGTCGCGAACATCGCCCCGCTTCTCGGATTCCTCGGCACGGTCTCGGGAATGATCCACGCCTTCGAGGCCATCGCCGCGGCCGAGGACGTGTCCGCGAAGCTGGTGGCCACCGGGATCTACGAGGCGCTCATCACCACCGCGGCGGGGCTGATGGTCGCCATCCCGGTGCAGACCGCGCACAACTACTTCGTGTCCCGGATCGACAAGTTCGTGATCGACATGGAGGAGTCGGGGGCGGAGCTGATCGACGTGCTGACGACGCACGACGGCGATGCGCAGCCCTTCGTGTCGCCGCTCCGGGGACCGTCGGCCACGTCGACTCGATGAAGCCGCTCCGCAGGCGACAGCCTCACCCCGAGATCCCGCTCGTGTCCACGGCCGACGTGTCGTTCCTGCTCCTCATCTTCTTCCTCTCGACGGCGATCTTCACCGCCGAGCGGGGCATCGTGCTCGGACTCCCGGTGCCCGGTGCGCCCCAGCGCCTCGTCCGGCCGGAGCGGATCGCGCGGATCCTCGTGGACGCGGAGCATCATGTGGTTCTCGACGGCGCTGTGCTCCCGCCCACAGGGCTTCGGAACGCACTCGTCGCGCGACGGCGCGCGGAGCCTGGGCTCATCGTGCAGCTCACCGTCGACCCGGCGGCTTCCTATGCCGCGCTGGTCGAGGCGCTCGATCAGGTGAAGCTCGCCGGGGTGCGCGACATCACGCTGAAGAGCGGAGCCCCGTCGTGAGGATCCGCCGCCGCGTCCACACCCAGTCGGTAATCCCGACCGCGTCCATGGCGGACATCGCGATGCTGCTCCTCATCTTCTTCCTGAGCACGACCTTCATCGGGTCGCAGGAGCCGCTCGGAGTGCGCCTTCCCGGCGCCACGTCGGGTGTGCCACTCGGTCGCGAGTCGGCCATCCGCGTGTCCCTCGGGCCGAACGGGGATGTCGCGCTCAACGACGCGCGGGTCGATCCAGCCCAGGTGGGCGCGATCCTGGCGGAGAAGCTCCGCGCGAACCCGGCGCTCGCGATCTCGCTCCACGCAGACGCGGCTGCGCCTTTCACCGAGGTCGCCGCGCTGATCGATCAGCTCGAGGCGGCGCGCGCCCCTCGCGTCTCGCTCGCGGTGGATCGCCGGAGGCGAGGATGAGCGCACTCGACCATCGGCATCCATCCCAGGCCCGCTACCGGCGCAATCTGCGCCGGGCGCTCGCGGCCGCGGTGGTCGTTCACGCGATTCTCTTCGCGGTCGTCCCGGCGTATACGGCCGCCCCGGCTCGCACGGAGCGCGACTGGATCCGGATGGTGGATGTGCGTCCCTGGAGGAGCCGGGAGCCATGGCCGGGCTCGCCGGGATCCAAGGCGCCGGACGCCGACAGCCGCGTCTCGGCGGCGCCCTCGGCAGCGGATGGGGGGCCGGTCCAGATGGAGTCCGCCGCTCGGGTCGAGACCACACCCGCGGCGCTGACGGCCGCGGCCGGGGCCAGCGCGATAGGCGGAGGCGGGGGTGTGGGAGGAGGCCGGGGAACCGGGGACGGCGACGCGCCGCCGGTCTTCTACGCCTACGACGTCGCGCCCCGGGTGATCCGGCGTGTGGAGCCCGTCTATCCCCAGGAGGCGAGGAGTCAGGGTCTCGAGGGAACCGTGATCCTGCACGTCAACCTCGACGAGCGTGGGAGGATCTCACGTGCCTGGGTGGCGCGCGCAGATGCGCCCGAGGTCCTGATCCGCGCGGCCGTGGACGCGATCTACCAGTTCGAGTTCGAGCCGGGACGCCAGAAGGACAAAGCCGTGCCGTGCACGGTGGCGATCCCGTTCCTGTTCCATCTGGAACGCGTCCTGGACTCCGGGAGGAAGTGACATGGCCGAGGTGATGTCCGTAACCGAGCCGCCCGTCCCGTCTCCCCTGGGCGCGATGGCCGGCGTCTTCGTCCGGCCGCGCGAGACCTTCGAAGGGATGCGGCCGCGTCCCCGCTACTGGGCGCCCGTGCTCATTCTCGCCCTGGCGCAGATCGCCTTCTCGCTGATCGTCCTCCAGTCGGGCGCCGTGGTGAACGACGCGGTCGCGAAGGCGGAGGCGAAGGGAACGCCCCCCGAGCAGATCGAGCACATGCAGCAGTTCTTCGAGTCTCCCGCGGCGCCGGCCGTCATCGGGATCGGTGGCGCGGTGACGATCGCGTTCATCCTCCTCCTGGGGGCGGGGATCGCGTTCTTCATGGGCAACCTCATGATGGGAGCCGGCCTCACCTACCGGCACTACCTCTCGGCCCAGGCCCATGGCGCTACCATCGGCCTCATCGATCAGACGATCCGGACGGCCATCGCCTCGAACAAGGGGACGCTGGACATCCGGCTCGGGCTCGGAAACTTCCTCGGGGACGAGCTTGGGCCTCTCGGGCGGATGCTGGACGCGGCCACGGACCCCTTCGTCCTCTGGAGCACGGGTATCGCGGCGCTCGGAATCGCCGTCTACGCGAGGAAGGGATACCGATTCGGGGTCCTGGCCATCCTGCCGGGATTCCTGCTCAGCGTGCTCCTCGCTGGCATGCGTTGACGCGAACCGGCGGGAAACCAACGGCTTCCGACCGGCGTATGTATAGGGTCAAGGGCCCAACTGCCCTCCGCCTCGAACCGCATTCTAGGGAGAACGGGATGAACCGGGAACACAGATGGACGCTGATCCTTGCCCTCCTGGCGACTCTGGCGCCCGCCCCGTCGGGGGCGCAGGCTCCGCCCGCGACCGTGCCGCCGCCCGCCGCGGCTGCCGGCGACACGATCCGCTTCACCCCCACGACTCCGGTCGAGAGTCTCCTGGTCTCGCCGATCACGGTCGAGGGGGAGCGCTGGACCCTGGCCCGCTGCATCCAGACGGCCCTCCAGCGGAACTCCGACATCCGCATCGCGGAGGCGAGGCGCCACCAGGCGAGCGGCTCCGCCCTCTCCGCCTGGAGCGGTATCATTCCCTCGCTGGGGACGGAGGCCTCCTACACGTACGTCATCCCCGACAAGACCAGCTCCTTCCGGGGTGCCCAGGTCGACACCTTCTTCGCGACCGGCTTGGCGACGGAGGAGAAGATCGGGGCGATCCGCGCGGACGTGACGTCCAACATCCTGAGCGGCCCGGCCATCGGGCGCAAGCAGCAGCTCGACCATCTCCGGAAGGGTTCGGAGCACGACGAGCAGGAGACGCGGAACGAAGTCGTCTACCGGGTGAAGCAGCAGTACTTCAACCTCCTCAAGGCGATCCGGCTGGCGCAGGTGGCCCAGGAGACCGACAAGCTCGCGCACGACGAGGAGACGCGCTCGGAGGCGCTCCTCCAGGTGGGCACCGTGGCGCGCGGCGATCTCCTCAAGGCGCGCGCGCGCCGAGCGACCACGCAGGTGGACCGGATTCGCGCCGACAACCAGGTGCTCGTCCAGTCCGCCCGGCTCGCGCAGATCGTCGGGGTCGATCCGGCCTCGCGCATGGTTCCCGACCCGGTGCTCAACGACCAGGTCGTGGTGCCCGACTCCTCGGACGCGATCCGTCAGGCCGTCACCACGCGTCCGCTCATGGAGAGCGCGCGAGCGGTGGAGCGGGCCGCGCACTCCGGGGTGTTCGGCGCCCGGTCGCAGCGGCTCCCCGTGGTCTCGGGCTCCTTCGGCGTGCAGCGGACGAAGCTCGATGAGAAAATCGAGGACCTCGTCGGGGTGCCGAATCCGCCCGCGAGCCTGGACACGACGCGGTACACCACGGAATGGCAGGGGAACGTCAAGCTCTCGCTCCCCATCTTCACCGGCCTCCAGACCGAGGGAGACGTTCGCCGGGCGAAGGGGGCGCTCCTCGAGGCGGAATCCCAGCGCCGCCAGCGCGAGCTGGATGTGGCGGTCGAGGTGCAGGAGGCCTGGCTGACGCTGCGCGAGGCGGTCCAGCGGATCGACGTGGCCCGCGAGGGGCTGGTCTCCTCGGAGGAGGACTACAAGTTCTCGAAGGGCCGCTACGATCTCGGCGCGGGCACCTATCTCGACCTGCTGACGGCCGAGGTGGACCTGGCCAACGCGCGCGAGCGCCTGATCGAGGCTGTGGCGGACGCCCGGATCGCGGAAGCTGGGCTGGAGTTCGCGATGGGCGTGAAGCGCTACTAGCCCTCGGGCGAAGGAGACGCGAGGAATGACCGGCCGGAAGCGGATCATCTGGATCGTCGTGGGGGCGATCCTGCTCCTGGCGATCGTCGTGGCGAATCTGAAGCGCTCGGCGGGCGGGACGACGGGCGTCCAGTCCGGGGACGTGCGCCGGGGGACGGTCACCGCCACCGTGCGAGCCCCCGGGCGCGTGCAGCCCGAGACCCAGGTCAAGCTGAGCGCCAACGTGCCGGGCGAGGTGCGTCAGCTCCCCATCCACGAGGGGGATCCGGTGCGGAAGGGGCAGTTCCTGCTCCAGATCGACGACGCACAGTACCGGGCCCAGGTGGGCGAGGCGAGCGCGGCGCTCGCGGCCGCGCGCTCGAACCTGAAGCTCGCCGAGGCGTCCCTCTCTCACTCGGAGTCGCTCCTCAAGCGGAAGGAATCCCTCTTCACGCAGAACCTCGTCTCGCCGGAGGAGCTGGATCAGGCCCGCACCAACGCGAGCACGGACCGGGCGCGCGTCGAGGCGGGGCGCGAGGACGTCCGGCGGCTCGAGTCCACCTTGCGGGCCGCCCACGACAATCTGCGGAAGACGCGCTTCATCTCGCCGATCAACGGCATCGTGACGCAGCTCACCATCGAGCGGGGCGAGATCGCGGTGATCGGAACCATGAACAACCCCGGCACGGTCCTCCTCACGGTGGCGGACCTGAGTCGCATGAAGGTCGAGGCCGACGTGGATGAGACGGACGTGGCCACGGTGCGTTTCGGGCAGGAGGCGACGGTCAAGGTGGACGCGCTCCCGGATACCACGCTCATCGGGCACGTGACCCAGATCGCCAACTCACCCATCATCTCGGGAGCCGAGACCCAGGAGCAGCAGACCAACTTCAAGGTCGACGTCACCATCGACCGGCCTCCGCCGACGCTCCGCCCCGGCATGACCGCGGACGTCGAGATCCGCACCGCGCGCAAGGACAGCGTGCTCGCGGTGCCGATCCAGTCCGTGGTGATCCGAACGCCGGACGATCTCAAGCCGCCCGAGAAGGGGAAGCGCAAGCGTGGCGGGGCCCAGGCCGACCCGGCGGTCAAGCCGTCGGGCGAGCGCGCACGCCCGGAGGAGATCCGCGGCGTGTTCGTGATCGCGGCGGGCAAGGCGGAGTTCCGGCGCGTCAAGACCGGCATCGCCAGTGACACCGACTTCGAGGTGACCGGGGAGATCAAGCCCGGGGAGAAGGTCGTGATCGGACCGCACAAGACCCTGCGCACGCTCCGTCCCGGGCAGCGCATCAAGATCGAAGAGCCGAAGAAGGCGAAGGGAAAGGAGCGGCAGTGAGCGCGAATGGCGCCGAGCACGGCGTTCTCATCGATATCACCGATGTGCGCAAGATCTACGAGATGGGCACGACCGAGGTGAACGCCCTGGACGGGGTCACGCTCCGGATCCACGTCGGGGAGTACGTCGCCGTCATGGGGCCGTCCGGGTCGGGCAAGTCGACGCTGATGAACATCGTCGGCTGTCTCGACACGCCGACGAGCGGATCGTACAAGCTCCGGGGAACGGAGATCCGGGAGCGGGACGACGACGAGCTGGCGCGGATCCGGAACCAGGAGATCGGGTTCGTCTTCCAGACCTTCAATCTGCTCCCCCGCGCCGACGCCCTTCACAACGTCGAGCTGCCCCTCATCTACTCGGGCAAGCCATCCGCGGAGCGCCGCGAGCGCGCCAAGGAGATGCTGGCGATGGTGGGCCTCGGCGATCGCACGCACCATCGCCCCAACGAGCTCTCCGGCGGCCAGCGCCAGCGCGTCGCGATCGCGCGGGCGCTCGTCAACAACCCCTCGCTCGTCCTCGCGGACGAGCCCACCGGGAACCTCGACTCGCGCACCGGGATCGAGATCCTCACCCTCATGGATGAGATCCACGCGAAGGGGAACACGGTCATCCTGGTCACCCACGAGGAGGACGTGGCCGCGCGGGCCCGCCGGATCATCCGGCTCCGGGACGGCAAGATCGAGAGCGACCGCTCCGTCCAGCCCGCCGCGCCGCCGAACCCGTGACCGCGGTCCGCCGGCCCCGACGCGACGCCCTGGTCGCGCTGGCGGAAAACCTCTCCATCGCGGTCGGGGCGCTCCGCGCCCACAAGCTCCGCACCGTGCTGACCGTGATCGGCAACGTCGTCGCGGTCATGTCGGTGATCGCCGTCGTCTCGATCATCGACGGGGTCAACAAGTACGTCTCCGAGCGGATCCTGGACCAGGGTCTGGGCGTCATCTACATCGACAAGTTCGGCCTCATCACCGACGACGATGCGTTCCGGGAAGCATCCCGTCGCCGGGACCTGACGGCCTTCGAGGCGGATGCCCTGGCGTCCCGCATGCGCCTCGCGGACCGGGTGGTGGCGCAGGCGGAGGCCAACAAATCGGTCCGCCACCGGGGCACGGAGCTCAAGAACGTTCGCATCCTGGGGACCACCGAGGGTTACCCATCGGTCGGGAAGTACGAGACCGATCAGGGGCGCGAGCTCGAGGAGATGGACTTCGACCGCCGGCGGCCGGTCTGCGTGATCGGATCCGAGGTGGCGGAGGCGCTCTTCCCGCGGCTCGACCCCATCGGCCAGTCGATCAAGGTGTCGGGCTACGAGCTGCTCGTGGTTGGCACGCTCGCGGCCCGCGGGAACGTGCTCGGCCAGAGCCAGGACAACCTCGTGGTCGTGCCGCTCGGACAGTTCCAGAAGATGTACGGCGGCCATCGATCGCTCACCCTGATCGTGAGCGCGGCCTCCGGCGTGACGCTGGACCGGCTCGAGGACGAGGCCAGGGTGGTGCTTCGATCGGCGCGCCACGTTCCGCTCGGCGCTCCGGACGACTTCGCGATCTCCACCGCCGAAACCTACCTCGCCCTGTACCAGACCCTGACCGGAGGGATCTTCGCGGGAACGATCGGCCTCGTCGCGATCTCGCTCGTGGTCGGGGGCATCGTGATCATGAACATCATGCTGGTGGCGGTCACCGAGCGGACCCGTGAGATCGGCATCCGCAAGGCGGTGGGGGCGCGCCGGTCGGACCTCGTGTCGCAGTTCCTGAGCGAGGCGGTCGTGCTGGCTCTCTTCGGCGGCGCGCTCGGGGTCGTGGCGGGCGTCGCGATCGCGCTCCTGATCCGCACGATCACCCCGCTGCCGGCGACCATCCAGCCCTGGTCGGTCGCCATCAGCCTGGGCGTGGCCTCGGCGGTTGGACTCTTCTTCGGCGTCTATCCCGCCACGCGCGCGGCGCGGCTCGATCCGATCGTCGCGCTGCGGCACGAGTAGCCGATGGCCATCCCCGTCCGCGAAGGCGTCACCATCGCGTTCCAGGCGCTCCGGGAGAACAAGCTCCGCTCCTTCCTGACCGTGCTCGGCGTGATCATCGGGATCACGGCCATCATGGCCATGATCTCGATCATCGAGGGGCTGAACCAGAGCATGAAGGCGCAGCTCGCGTCCCTCGGGACCGACGTCCTCTACATCCGCCCGTTCGCCCCCGGGGCCTGGGTGGGCGAGATGCCCGACAGCCTCCGCCGGCGGAAGGGGTTCGAGCCGGAGGACGCGGAGGCGATCCGCCGCGCGGCCCCGGCGGTGCTCGCGGTCGCCCCGCTCAACTTCGCGGAGCTCCGGCTCCGGTACGGGGAGATCCAGACCCGCCCGAACTTCGTCATCGGCACCTCGCCCGACTACATGGTGACGAACAACTACGCCGTGGACAACGGACGCGGGTTCACGGAGGCGGAGGTGGAGCACCGCTCGGCGGTGTGCGTGCTCGGCATGGACCACGTGGAGACGCTCTTCCCGCACGTCAACCCCGTGGGGAAGACGATCACGATCGGCGGTCAGCCCTTCACCGTGATCGGCCAGGCGGAGCCCCGCGGCCATTTCCTCGGGATGAGCATGGACGAGATCGTGCTCGTCCCCTACACCACCCTGGAGAAGCTCTTCGGGCCGAATCTGCCCATGGTACTGAACGCGAAGCCCGCGTCGCCGGAGCTGATCGACGTGGCGCGCGAGCAGATCGCGGATGTGCTCCGCCGCCAGCGCCGGGTCCGGTACGACCAGGGGGACAACTTCGCCGTCTTCACCGACAAGTCCCTGGTCGATCTCTACGGGCAGATCACCGGTGCCTTCTACCTGGTGATGGTGGTCATCTCGTCCATCGGCCTCATGGTCGGCGGGATCGGCGTGATGAACATCATGCTGGTCTCGGTGACCGAGCGGACGCGCGAGATCGGCGTCCGCAAGGCGCTCGGCGCCCGGGAGCGGGACATCCTCTGGCAGTTCCTCGTGGAGGCCATGACCCTCACCGGTGTGGGCGGGATCATCGGCGTCCTCGCGGGCCTCGGAGCGGGCAAGGTGATCGACCTCGTGACGCCGCTGACGTTCGCGGTGCCGATCTGGGGCATCCTGCTCGCGTTCGGGTCCGCCACGTCGATCGGGCTCTTCTTCGGGATGTACCCCGCCGTGAAAGCGGCGCGCCTCGACCCGGTGGACTCCCTCCGGTACGAATGAGCCGGGGGCCATCGCGGCCCTCGTGTGCTAAAATCTTCGGCTCCCATGGACGAGATCCGCGTTCGCGGCGCCCGCGAGCACAACCTCAAGAACCTCAACCTCGACATCCCGCGGAACGCGCTGGTCGTGCTGACCGGCGTGTCCGGCTCCGGCAAGTCCTCGCTCGCGTTCGATACGCTCTACGCCGAAGGGCAGCGGCGCTACGTGGAATCGCTGTCGGCTTATGCCCGCCAGTTCCTGGGGCAGATGGAGAAGCCCGATGTCGACCAGATCGAGGGTCTCTCGCCGGCCATCTCGATCGAGCAGCGGACGGCGGGAAGCAACCCCCGGTCGACCGTCGCGACCGTCACGGAGATCTACGACTACCTCCGACTCTTCTTCGCCCGGGTCGGTGTGCAGCACTGCGTCACCTGCGGCCGCGCCATCCGGAGCCAGACCGTCCAGGAGATGGTCGACCACCTCCTCGAGACCCGCGGAGGCCAGCGGTTGCAGATCCTCGCTCCCGTCGTCCGCGGCCGGAAGGGGGAGTACAGGAAGGAAGTGGGGCTGTGGCGGAAGCTCGGCTTCGTGCGCGCCCGCGTCGACGGAGCCCTGGTCGAGCTGGAGCAGGAGATCGCGCTCGACAAGAAACGCAAGCACACGATCGAGATCGTGGTCGACCGACTCGTTGCGGACCCCGAGCGGCGGAGCCGCCTCCACGAGTCGCTCGAGACGGCGACCCGCCTTGCCGAGGGCATGGCCCTCGTAATCGGCGCCAACGGCGAGGAGGAGACGCTCTCCGCGAGCGCGGTCTGCCCGGTCTGCGGGATCTCCTACGAGCCGCTCCAGCCCCGCTCGTTCTCGTTCAACAGCCCCTACGGCGCGTGCAAGACCTGCGACGGGCTCGGGACGACGCTCGAGATCGACCCGGATCGGGTCGTGCCGGACCGCTCGAAGTCGCTCCGCGAAGGGGCGGTGGCCTGGTGGGGCGACCCCGAGGGGACCTGGACGAAGGGGCTCCTCGCCGCGATCGCCAAGCACCTGGACGTCTCCTTCGACACGCCCTTCGGCAAGCTCCCGGCCGCGGCGCAGAAGACGATCCTCTTCGGGCTCGGCGACGAGAAGCTCCAGTACAAGTTCAAGCTGAAGAGCGGGAAGGTCTGGTCCCACCACGGGCGCTTCCGGGGCGTGATCCCCGAGATGATGCGCCGCTACAAGGACACCAAATCCGAGTCCGTGCGGCGCGATATCGAGGGGTGCATGGCCAAGAAGCCCTGCCCGGCGTGCGGCGGAGCGAGGCTCCGTCCCGAATCGCTCGCGGTCCGCGTGGGAGGCGACTCGATCGCGGGCTGGGTCGGTCGGTCCGTGGAGGCGGCGCTCCAATCGCTCGAGGGCCTCGCGCTCGCTCCGCGCGAGGCGTCGATCGCCGGCCCCATCCTGAAGGAGCTGCGGGCTCGACTGGAGTTCCTGCTGAACGTGGGGGTCGGGTATCTCACGCTCGACCGGACGGCGTCGACCCTCTCCGGAGGGGAAGCGCAGCGCATCCGGCTCGCCACGCAGATCGGGTCCCGGCTCACCGGCGTGCTCTACATCCTCGACGAGCCGAGCATCGGGCTCCATCCGCGCGACAACCGTAAGCTCCTGGACACGCTCCTCACGCTGCGCAACCTGGGCAACTCGGTCCTCGTCGTGGAGCACGACCGGGAGACGATGGAAGCGGCGGACCACATCGTGGATCTCGGGCCGGGGGCGGGGCGGCGCGGGGGCTACCTGGTCGCCGAAGGGCCCCTCGCGATGATCGAGGCCGCGCCGCACTCGCTCACGGGACAGTACCTTTCCGGCGCGCGCGAGATCCGCGTGCCCGAGATCCGCCGTTCGGGGAACGGCTCCTGGATCGAGGTCGTCGGGGCGCGTCACAACAATCTGAAGAACATCCGCGCGCGCTTCCCGCTCGGCACGCTGATCTGTATCACGGGCGTCTCGGGCTCGGGCAAGAGCACGCTCGTGAACGACATCCTGCACCGGGCGCTCGCGCGCCGGCTCCACCATGCGCTCGACACGCCGGGCGCGCACGACAAGATCCTCGGCGTGGAGGCGATCGACAAGGTGATCGCGATCGACCAGTCCCCGATCGGGCGCACTCCGAGGTCCAACCCGGCCACGTACACCGGCGTGTTCGGGCTCATCCGGGATCTCTTCGCGCAGGTGCCCGAGGCGAAGGTGCGCGGCTATCTCCCCGGCCGCTTCAGCTTCAACGTGAAGGGCGGACGGTGCGAGGCGTGCGCGGGGGACGGACTCGTGAAGATCGAGATGCACTTCCTTCCCGACGTGTACGTGGTGTGCGACGTCTGCGGGGGGAAGCGCTACAACCGGGAGACGCTGGAAGTCACCTACAAGGGGAAGTCGATCGCCGACGTCCTCGAGATGACGGTGGACGACGCGCTCGAGCTGCTCGGCCCGATCCCGCCGATCCGCCGGAAGCTCGAAACGCTCGCCGGCGTCGGGCTCGGCTACATCCACCTGGGCCAGTCGGCCACGACCCTCTCGGGAGGCGAGGCGCAGCGTGTGAAGCTCGCCACCGAGCTGTCGCGCGTCGAGACCGGACGCACGCTCTACATCCTGGACGAGCCGACCACCGGGCTCCACTTCGAGGACGTCCGGTTCCTCCTCGACGTGCTCGACCGGCTGACCGAGCGCGGCAACACGGTCGTGGTCATCGAGCACAACCTCGACGTGATCAAGCGCGCCGACTGGATCCTGGATCTCGGTCCCGAGGGGGGCGAGGCCGGAGGGCGCATCATCGCGGAAGGAACGCCCGAGGAAGTCGCGCGCACCCCGGAATCCTATACTGGGGAGGCGCTCCAGCCGGCGCTCGAAGCGGCCGCGCGGGGCGCCGCGCGGGTCGAGGCCGCCGATTGAATTCCCCCCGGGATGTGCTAAGGTTGCCCGTCCCGAACGACGCCGTATCTGTCACAAAGGAAAGAGGATGCTCGAAACCGCCTCCGCGCTGAAACGCACCCCGTTCCATCCCCGCCACGTGGCTCTCGGAGCCAAGATGGTCCCCTTTGCCGGCCACGAGATGCCGATCCAGTACGAGGGCATCATGGCCGAGCACAAGGCCGTCCGGGCCGGCGTCGGCGTCTTCGACGTGTCCCACATGGGAGAGATCCGGCTCACGGGCCGCGGCGCGATCGCGCTCGCCAACCGCCTCGTCACGAACGAGGCGGGAGACATGCCGATCGGAAAGGTCGTCTACACGCCGATGTGCCTCGAGAGCGGCGGGATCATCGACGACCTCCTCGTCTACGGCCTCGGCGCCGATCGTCTCCTGGTCGTGAACGCCGCCAACTTCGACAAGGACCTCGCCTGGGTGCGGGAGCACGCGCCCCCGGACGTGACCGTGGTCGATGAGAACGCGGAGACCGCCCAGCTCGCGGTGCAGGGGCCCCGCGCCGAGGACGTGGTCGCGCGCCTCTACGGCGACCGGGTGCGCGCGCTCGGGTTCTACGAAGGGTTCGAGATCGGGAGCGGCGACGACTGGACGCTGGTCTCGCGCACCGGCTACACCGGCGAGGACGGATTCGAGATCTACGTCCGAGCGCCTCGGGCGCTCGAGCTGTGGGACCGCGTGTTCGAGGCGGGCGCCCCCGAAGGCATCCGCCCGATCGGGCTCGGCGCGCGCGACACGCTGCGGCTCGAGATGGGCTACTGCCTCTACGGGAACGACATCGACGAGACCACGAACCCGGTCGAGGCGGGGCTCGGCTGGACGGTCCGCTGGGACAAGAAGGAGTTCATCGGGGCCGAGTCGCTCCGCCGCGCCAAGGAAGTCGGCGTCTCCCGCCGCCTCCAGGGGTTCGTCCTCGAAGAGGACAAGATCGCGCGAGCCGGTGCCGACGTGACGCGCGGCGGGCAGTCCGTGGGACGGGTCACGAGCGGCTCGATGGGGATCTCGATGGGACGGCCGATCGGCATGGCCTATCTCGCGCGCGAGGTGTCCGCACCCGGCGAGCGGGTGGAGGTCGTCACGCGCGGCCACGCCGTGCCCGCGAAGGTCACCGCGCGCCCGATGTACCGCGAAGGATCCGTGCGATCGCCGAAACCGAGGAGGCCCGAATGAACGTGCCGCGCGAGCTGCGCTACACCAAGGAGCACGAGTGGATCAAGGTCGAGGGCGGGGAAGCCGTGGTCGGGGTGACCGACTACGCGCAGGGTGAGCTGGGCGACGTGATCTTCGTGGAGCTCCCGGCGCCCGGCACCCGCGTCGCCCAGATGAAGGCCTTTGGCACGATCGACGCCGTGAAGACGGTGAGCGACCTCTTCGCTCCGGTCACGGGCGAGATCGTCGCCGTCAACGGCGCGCTGAAGGACGATCCGGCGCTCGTGAACCGGTCCCCCTACAAGGACGGGTGGATGGTGCGCATCCGCCTCGAGTCCCCGGCCGAGGTGAACGCGCTCCTCTCCGCCGACGACTACGAGAAGAGCCTGGGGGCTCACGCGTGAGCTTCGTCGGCCGCAGCGACGCCGAGCGCCGGGCCATGCTCGAGCGGATCGGCGTCCCGCGGGAAGAGGATCTCTGGGCCTCGATCCCATCGGAGTTCCGCTTGTCCGGACCCCTCCCGCTCCCCGCGCCACTCGCCGAGTACGAGATCGCGCGGCGCTTCGAGCTGTGGGCCGAACGAAACGCCGATGCGAGCCGGTACGCCTGCTTCCTGGGCGGCGGCATCTACGACCACTTCATCCCCGCCGCGCTCCGCTCCATCGTCTCACGATCCGAGTTCGCCACCGCCTACACACCCTATCAGCCCGAGGTCGCGCAGGGCACGCTGCAGGTGATCTTCGAGTACCAGTCGATGATCCGCGAGCTGACCGGCATGGAGGTCGCGAACGCCTCGCTCTACGACGGCGCGACCGCCGCGGTCGAGGCGGCCGTCTTCGCGGCAGGCGCAAAGGGGCGCCCTCGCGTACTCTGCTCGACCGGCGTCCACCCGCACACGCGCGAGGTGCTCCGCACGTACGCGTCGGCGGGTGGTTTCCGGCTCGAGGAGATCCCGCTCGAGGCCGGCCGCACCGCGATCGGGCCGATCGCCTCGGCCGGGAACGACGTCGCCGCCGTGATCTGGGCGCAGCCCAACTTCGAGGGCGTGGTGGAGGACGGGGCCGCGCTGACGCAGGCCGCCCACGAGATCGGGGCCTACTCGCTGGCGGCCGCCGATCCGGTGGCGCTCGCGATCCTGCGCCCCCCGGGCCATGACGGCGCGGACGTTGTCTTCGGAGAGGGGCAGCCGCTCGGCGTTCCGATGAGCTACGGCGGACCGCTGGTCGGTTTCTTCGCCATTCGCAAGGCCGAGGTGCGCCGCCTTCCGGGCCGCCTCGCCGGCGTGACCGTGGATCTCGACGGGAAGCGCGGCTACGTGCTCACCCTCCAGACCCGCGAGCAGCACATCCGCCGCGAGCGCGCGACCTCCAACATCTGCACGAACCAGGGGCTCATGGCGCTCGCCAACACGGTCTACCTCGCACTCCTCGGGGCGCAGGGACTCCGCGACGTGGCGACCCAGTGCCTGGAGCGGGCGCACTATCTCGCGGACCGGATCGGGGAGATCCCCGGCGTGCGGCTCGCGCACGCGGAGGCACCCTTCTTCCGCGAGCTCGTGCTCCGACTCCCGGCGCCGGCCGAGTCCTTCGCGAGGGCCGCGCTGGACCGCCGCATCCTCGCGGGCATCCCGCTCGGTCGGTTCGATCGGACGCGCCCGAACCACCTGCTCGTCGCGGTCACGGAGAAGCGAAGCCGGGAGGACCTCGACCGCTACGTCGACACGCTCGCCTCGTGGGCCAAGGCCCACGCGGGGAGACCCCGGGAGGAGGCCGCATGCCGGAGCTGACCCTCCACGAGCTGTCGGTCCCCGGGCACCGCGGCCCGCGGCTCATGCCGCTCGACGTGCCCGCGCAGGGGATCGATCGCCTGCTCCCGGCCGACCGGGTGCGGAAGGAGCCTGCGGCGCTACCCGAGATCTCCGAGCCCACGGCCATGCGCCACTTCGTGAACCTCTCGACCCTGAACCATCACATCGACAAGGCCATCTATCCGCTCGGCTCCTGCACCATGAAATACAACCCGAAGCTGAACGACGAGATGGCCCGCATCCCGGGTTTTGCGGGGATCCACCCCATGCAGCCGGATGATCTCGTGCAGGGGGCGCTCGCCGTGGTCGCGGAGCTGCACGAGTGGCTCCGGGCGATCATGGGCATGCCCGGGATCACCACGCAGCCGGCCGCCGGCGCGCAGTGCGAGCTCACCGCCGTGCTCATGGCGCGCGCCTATCACACGGACCGGGGCGACGCGCGCGAGGAGGTCATCGTCCCCGACTCCGCGCACGGAACGAACCCGTCCACCGTGCACCAGGTCGGGTACCGGGTGGTCCAGATCCCCTCGGGTCCGGACGGATGCGTGGACCTGGCCGCGCTCGAGCGGGCGATCTCGCCGCGGACAGCCGCCATGATGCTGACGAATCCGAACACGCTCGGGATCTTCGAGCGGCAGGTCGGCACCATCGCGCGGCTCATCCACGATGCCGGGGCGCTCCTCTACCTCGACGGGGCGAACCTGAACGCGATGATGGGGCTCGCGAGCCCGGGGGCGATGGGCTTCGACTTCGCGCACATCAATCTCCACAAGACCTTTTCGACCCCCCACGGCGGCGGCGGCCCGGGGGGAGGCGTGCTCTGCGTTCGGAAGGAGCTCGAGCCCTACCTGCCGATGCCCGTGCTCGAGCAGGACGGTGACCACTACCGGTGGAATGTCGACCGGCCGCGCTCCATCGGGCGCGTGCACTCCTACTACGGGAACTTTGGAATTCTGGTGCGGGCGCTCTGCTACATGCGCTCGCTCGGCGCCTCGGGCATCGGCGAGGCGAGCCGCGAGGCGATCCTCAACGCGAACTACCTGAAGGCCAGACTGAAGGACGCGTACGCGGCCTCCCACGAGGGCCCCTGCATGCACGAATTCGTCCTCTCCGCGTCCCGGCAGAAGGCGCGCGGGGTGAAGGCGCTCGACATCGCGAAGCGCCTCCTCGATTTCGGCATGCATGCGCCCACGATCTACTTCCCGCTCATCGTCGAGGAAGCGCTCATGATCGAGCCCACCGAGACGGAGACCAAGGGGAGCCTCGACGCCTTCGCGGACGCGATGCTCCAGATCGACCGAGAGAGCGCGGAGGATCCGGACCGCGTCCACGCGGCCCCGACCCGCACCCCGGTCCGCCGGCTGGACGAGGCTCGGGCAGCGCGCAAGCTCATCCTCTCGTGGCAGGATCTCGAGGCCGAGGGTGCCGGAGGCTGATCGCGGGCGCCGCCCGGCGCCACCGGGGGGCGCGCTCAGCTGGACCGCGTGGCCGGCCCGCGAGCGTCCGCTCGCGGCGGCGGTGCTGGTCGGCTCGGCCGTGGTCCTGGGCGTGCTCGTGGCGCGAGGGACCCAGGATGCCGTCCTCGGAGTGGCGACGCCGCTGTTCGTGTTGGCTTCACTCTCGTCCTTTCTCTTTCCCACCGCCTACCGGCTGACCGAGGACGCGGTCGAGGTGCGGTCGCTGGGCGTGGCCCGCGTCCGTCCCTGGACGGAGATGCGGCGTATGACGGTGGACCGGACGGGCGTATTCCTGAGCCCGTTCGAGCGGCGGAGCTGGCTGGAGGCCTAC
Source organism: Candidatus Eiseniibacteriota bacterium (assembly GCA_016880395.1). Lineage (GTDB taxonomy): Bacteria > Eisenbacteria > RBG-16-71-46 > SZUA-252 > SZUA-252 > WS-9. The sequence continues at coordinate 18,066 of JAEHDN010000033.1, read as the reverse complement.
CGCGGCGTCCGGCTCCTGTTCGGAGGAAATCGCGATCAAGTGGTGGCGTTCGTGGAAGCGCGCCTCAAGTCCGGCGCCGCCGCGTCCTGAGGGGCCGGTCGCGCCGGGCTCCGGGGCGTTCGGGCCCCCGGGGGGAAGCGGGCAGCATGGCCTCTCGCCCGAGGACGACGCGCTCCTCCAGCGGATCGCGGAGCGGGTGGTCGCGCTCCGCATGACGGTGCCCGCGATCCTGACGCTCGAGAGCGTCAAACCCCTTTCGTTCGTGGGGAGCCAGGCGCTCTACTTTTTCGAACCGATGGTCCGGGCCTTCGTCTCGGTTCCGGACTACGAACGATTCGCCGCCCTCGTGGAGCGGCGCGACACCCTCGAGACGCTCCTCGTGAAGATCGAGGCGCGGGACGAGGCGACGCGCGCCGAGGAGCGGGCAGACAAGGCGCGACGCCGCGCGGAGCGCGACGCCGAGCGGAACCGACGAAAGGAATCCTCGTGACCCTTCCGAAGCCCGACGAGCTGAACTCGATTCTCGCGACCGACTGCGGCAGCACGACCACCAAGGCGATCCTGATCGAGCGCCGAGGCGGCGAGTATCGCCTCATCGTGCGCGGCGAGGCGCCCACCACGGTCGAGGCTCCCTTCGAGGACGTCACCCGCGGGGTGCTCAACGCCATCATGGAGGTCGAGGAGCTGGCGGGTCGGAAGCTGCTCGATGGTGAGCGGATACTCACGCCCCAGAAGGGGAACGAGGGGGTCGATCTCTACATCTCGACATCGAGCGCGGGGGGCGGGCTCCAGATGATGGTCTCCGGCGTCGTGAAGAGCATGACGGGCGAGAGCGCGCAGCGCGCGGCGCTCGGCGCGGGGGCGATCGTGATGGACGTCATCGCGAGCAACGACGGACGGCTCCCGCACGAGAAGATCAAGCGGATCCGCCAGCTCCGGCCCGACATGATCCTCCTCTCGGGAGGGATCGACGGCGGCACGACCTCGCACGTCGCCGAGATGGCGGAGCTGCTGGCGGCGGCGGATCCGAAGGCGCGCCTCGGCGCCGGCTACGAGCTGCCCGTGATCTACGCGGGGAACAAGGACGCCCGGTCGATCGTCGAGGAGCGGCTGGCCTCGAAGACGGCGCTCGTGGTGACGGACAACCTCCGGCCCGTGCTCGAGCGCGAGAACCTCACGCCGGCGCGCGACAAGATCCACGACCTCTTCATGGAGCACGTCATGGCGCACGCGCCCGGGTACAAGAAGCTCATGACCTGGTCGCCGGTCCCCATCATGCCGACGCCCGGCGCGGTCGGCCTCATCATGGAGACGATCGCCAGGGACGAGAAGATCAACGTCCTCGGCGTGGACATCGGCGGCGCGACCACGGACGTCTTCTCCGTCTTCCAGGGCGTCTTCAACCGCACCGTGAGCGCGAACCTCGGGATGTCCTACAGCGTCTCGAACGTTCTCGCCGAGGCTGGGCTGCCGAACATCCTCCGGTGGGTCCCCTTCGAGATCAGCGAGCCGGATCTCAGGAACCGGATCAAGAACAAGATGATCCGCCCGACGACGATCCCGCAGACCCTGGACGAGCTGGTGATCGAGCAGGCGATCGCGCGGGAAGCGCTCCGGCTCGCGTTCGACCAGCACAAGATGCTCGCCGTGGGGCTGAAGGGCGTGCAGCAGGAGCGGACGATTTCCGACACGTTCGAGCAGACCGGGAGTGGCGCCTCGCTCGTGCGGCTCGACCATCTCGACCTGCTCGTGGGGAGCGGCGGCGTGCTGTCGCATGCGCCGCGCCGCGCCCAGTCCGCCCTCATGATGCTCGACGCGTTCCTGCCCGAGCACGTGACGGAGCTGGCGGTCGACTCCATCTTCATGATGCCCCAGCTCGGCGTCCTCTCGACCGTACACCCGGAGGCCGCGAAACACGTCTTCGAGAAGGATTGCCTGATCCGGCTCGGGTCGAGCGTCGCACCGGTGGGGCCGTGCAAGGAGGGGACGGTGGCGCTCCGGGCAGCGCTCGAGTACGCGGACGGTCGGAAGGAGGAGGTGTCGGTTCCCTTCGGCCAGCTGAAGCTGATCCCCGTTCCCGACGGGCAGACGGTGAACGCCGTGCTCCGCCCCGACCGTGGCCTCGACGTCGGGGCCGGCAAGGGGAAGGAGCGCTCGGTGACCCTCCGCGGTGGGATCGTCGGGGTGATCCTCGACGCCCGTGGCCGCCAACCCTTCGTGCTCCCCGCGGATCGAACCCAGCGGATCGCCAAGCTGGCCGAGTGGAACGAGGCGCTCGACATCTACCCGGTCGCGGTGAGGAGCTGAGCCATGGCCCACTCGTACACGCCCGGACTCAAGGTCGCCCGCTTCACCGTGGTCCGCCGGGAGCGGAAGCTCCCCCTCGCCGGAACCGTGCTCGTGACGGTCGGCCAGACGGTCGAAGCCGAGACCGTGGTGGCCCGCACCGAGCTGCCGGGCAACGTGCAGACGGTGAACGCGGCGAACATCCTTGGGGTGCTTCCCGAGGACGTTCCGGATTGCCTCATCAAGCCAATTGGATCACACCTGAAGAAGGGGGAGGCGTTCGCCGAGAGCCGCTCCTTCTTCGGTCTCTTCAAGTCCCGGTGCACGGCGCCGGTCGACAGCACGCTCGAGATCATCTCCACCGTGACGGGGCAGGCCATCCTCCGCGAGCCTCCCATCCCGGTCGAGGTGGACGCCTACGTGGACGGCACCGTCGTCGAGGTCCACGAAGGGCAGGGCGTGACGGTCGAGACGCGCGGCAGCTTCATCCAGGGGATCTTTGGCATCGGCGGTGAGACGGTCGGTAGCCTCCACATCTGCGTGGACGGACCCGGCGACGTCCTCACCGAGGCGAGAATCGGCGAGGAGGTGCGCGGCAAGATCCTCGTGGGCGGCTCGCACGTCAGCACGAAGGTCCTGCGCTACGCCATCCAGCGCGGGGCGCGGGCGGTCGTCGTCGGAGGGTTCGACGATCACGACCTCCGGGAGTTCCTGGGCTACGACCTCGGCGTCGCGATCACGGGATCCGAGGAGAAGGGGATCACGCTCGTCGTGACCGAGGGCTTCGGGGAGATCCCGATGGCCGGCCGGACGTTCGAGCTCCTGAAGCAGTGTGAGGGGAAGAAGGCCTCGGTCAGCGGGGCGACCCAGATCCGCGCCGGCGTCCTCCGGCCCGAGATCGTCGTGCCTCAGGCGGTGGCCCCCGGCGCGGGCGCGGACGGGGACGGCGGGGGTCACGCCGGCCTCGAGCTCGGGAGCGTCATCCGGGTCATCCGGGAGCCCTTCTTCGGTCGCCTGGGCAAGGTGGTCGCCCTTCCGCCGGAGCTCATGGCGCTCGAGACGGAGGCCAAGGTTCGCGTGCTCGAGGTGGACTTCGGCAATGGGTCGAAGAGCATCCTTCCCCGGGCCAACGTGGAGATGATCGAGTCCTGACGACTGCACGATGCTTGACACCGCCGGCGGGAAGAGCCTACCGTTGAGCGGTTTTCCGGCCGATACCTGGGAGGAAGCGCACCACGTGCTGAGATCCGATCGCGGCAGAGTTGGAGCGTCCCGTCCCAGCCAGGGAGCCTCCTCCTGACGAATCTCCGCGACCCGCGGACCACGCTCCCATCCTCACGCGCGCCCTCCTGGCGGCTCGCGGCGCTCCTGTTCCTCGTCGCCGCGGTTCCGGCCCTCGCGCTGCCGCGCGACGCGCAGACGTTTCCGCTCGGCGCCCAGGACACGCCCAACGACGCGGGCGGCAGCGTCACCCTGGCCTGGAATCCGCCCGCCGTCCCACCGCACGCCTGGCTCGTCGTCCGGCGGGAGCAGGGCGGAACCTTCGCTCCGATCGCGACCGTCGAGGGGACCGCCGCGCGCTTCGAGGACGACAACGCGCAGGCGGGGGTGACCTACGAGTACCAGCTCGTCGCATCCCCGGCCGATGCCGCGCTCGACTCCGACGTATCGCGTCCGGCGCGCGCGGCCGCGAACTTCTTCGACTGGAGCAAGCTCAACGTCCTCATCGTGACGGGGATCTTCTTCGCGCTGCTCTTCGGCTACATCCGCCTCGCGGAGCGGGGCGCCCGGTGGGTCTTCCGGAAGATCCCCGGCCTCGACGCGATCGAGGAGGCGGTGGGACGCGCGACGGAGATGGGGAAGGGCGTCCTCTACGTGCCCGGGGTCCAGGACATCGACGACATCCAGACCATCGCGAGCATGATCCTGCTCGGCCGGGTGGCGCGGGTCGCCGCCAAGTACGAGACCGCGCTCAACGTCCCCACGAACTCGCCCGGCGTGTACACCGTGGCCGAGGAGGTGGTGAAGTCCGCCTACTCGGACGTCGGGCGCCGGGACGCGTACCGGAGCGACCAGGTCCGCTACGTCACCTCGGAGCAGTTCGCGTACGTGGCGGCGGTGAACGGGATGATGCTGCGCGAGAGGCCCGCGGCGAACCTGCTCCTGGGCGCCTTCTTTGCCGAGTCGCTCCTCCTCGCGGAGACGGGGCACGCGGTCGGGGCGATCCAGATCGCAGGCACCGCGAACGTCCACCAGATGCCCTTCTTCGTGGTGGCCTGCGACTACACGCTGATCGGCGAGGAGTACTTCGCGGCGAGCGCGCTCCTCTCCAATGACCCGCGCCTCCTCGGTAGCCTCAAGGCCTCCGACATGGTCAAGGTCCTCATGATCATCGTCATCGTGCTGGGCTGTCTGCTGGCCACCTTCGGCCACACGTGGCTCGGCGACTTCTTCGCCACCCAGTGAGGACGCACGCGTGAAGCGCGAGATCCCGATCGTCATCACGCTGGTGGCGGGCCTCTTCATGCTGATCGCCTTCTTCGTGCCCCATCCCCAGGTGCGGAACCTCTACGAGGACATGCAGAACTGGGCGATCGTCGTGGTCGGGTGCACGTACGTGCTGGGGGTGGCCAACCTGCTGCGCATCAACTTGCGCCAGGTCTCGCGGCGCGAGCGCGACTGGCCCTTCAAGCTCGTTTTGATCGCGGGACTCCTCGTCACGATGGCCGTCGGCTTCTCGGAATGGACGCACTACACGGACGTGGACTCGCGCTTCCAGTGGATCTACGGCACCTTCTACTCGCCCATGACCGCAACCATGTTCTCGCTCCTCGCCTTCTTCATCGCGTCCGCTGCCTTCCGGGCGTTCCGGATCCGATCCGTCGAAGCGATGCTCCTCGCCATCGCCGCATTCATCCTGATGCTGGGACGGGTGCCGCTCGGGGCCGCGATCCACCCGGCGATTCCAGCGGCCGCGGACTGGCTGATGGAGATCCCGCAGAACGCGGCCAAGCGCGGGATCCTGATCGGGGCCGCACTCGGCGTCATGGCCACGGGCATCCGCGTGATCCTGGGACTCGAGAAGACCTATGGCGGAGGGGACGGGGCATGAGCCCGGATTCGCTCCGCCGGCTCGACCGGCGCTGGATCTTCCTCGCGGTGGCGCTCCTCGTGATCCTGCCGCTCCTGTTCAACTTCCACATCGCGCCGGTCCAGCCGAGCAACCGGGCGCGCGGCTTCTACGACGCCATCGAGAAGATCCCCGAGGGATCGGTCGTCCTCCTGGCGGGGGACTACGATCCCGGCACGGCGGCGGAGAACTATCCGATGCACCTCGCGGCGGCGCGGCAGCTCATGCGACGGAACATGAAGATCATCGCCATGGCGCTCTATCCCGCGGGCCCGCCGCTCACCGACCAGGTCCTCCGCATCGCGGCGCGCGAGTACCACAAGCGCGAGAGCGTGGATTACGTGAACCTGGGCTACAAGGTCGGGAACGAGCTCGTGATGTCGCAAATGGGGCAGAGCATTCCGAAGACCTTCCCCGTGGACAACCGCGGGGTCCCGGTCGGGCAGATTCCGATCATGAAGGGCATCCAGAATTTCCAGCAGATCCGGCTCCTCGTGAACATCAGCGCCGGATATCCGGGGACGAAGGAGTGGGTGCAGCAGGTGGTGTCGCGGTTCCACCTTCCCATGGTCGCCGGTGTGACGGCCGTGAGCGCACCCGAGTACTACCCGTATCTCCAGGCGGGCCAGCTCCACGGGCTGCTCGGCGGCATGGCGGGCGCGGCCGAGTACGAAGTGCTCGTGGGCGCACCCGCCCTCGCCACCCGGGGCATGGACGCGCAGTCGCTGGCGCACGCGTTCATCGCCTTCATGATCGTGCTCGGCAACCTGGCCTTCCTGCCGAAGGGCAAGGGCAAGGGAAAGGGGACGTCGTGAGCTTCCATCCGAGCCACGACATCGGCGTGTGGATCGCCGCGCTCCTCACGCTCGGCATCTTCAGCTTCCTCTACAAGGACAATCCGGTTTACAAGTTCTGCGAGCACCTGTTCGTGGGGGTGTCGGCCGGTTACTACGTCGTGCTGACGATGATGTCCTCGGTCTACCCGAACCTCATCCACCCGCTCTTCACGTCCTTCGCGAGCGATCGGCACTACCTCCTGATCATTCCGCTCGTGCTCGGCATCATGCTCTTCTCGCGATTCTTCCCGCGCGGGGACTGGCTCTCCCGATGGCCGATCGCGTTCGTCCTCGGCGTCTATCCGGCGCTCCGCATCACGGGATTCGGCCAGGGGGACTTCGTGGAGCAGATCCACGGCACGATCCTCCCGCTCTGGGTCCCGGGGCATCTCGGCACCACGATCGGCAACCTGCTGCTCGTGGTCGGGCTCCTCTGCACGCTGATCTTCTTCTTCTTCTCGAAGGAGCACAAAGGCGCGATGGGCGGAACGGCTCGGCTCGGGATCTACTTCCTCATGGTCAGCTTCGGAGCGTCGTACGGATACACCGTCATGGCGCGCGTCTCGCTCCTGATCGGCCGCGTGATGTTCCTGCTCGACGACTGGTTGGGCGCCCTCCGCTTCTGACGCGGGCCGTGAACGCCGCCTCCAGGCTCCTCCAGCTCCCTCACCGTCGCGATCGAGGCGCGCTCCAGATGGCGATCGACTGCGCTCTCCTCTCCTGGGCCGCGGGCGGCCCCGATCGCGCCGTCTTCCGGACCTACGACTGGGAGCCGTCCGCGATCAGCCTCGGACGCGCGGAGCCGTTCCCGGCCGGCTGGGACCTCGGCGCGATCCGCGGGGCCGGACTCGACGTCGTGCGCCGTCCGACCGGTGGCGATGCCGTCCTCCACGATGGTGAGCTGACCTTTGCGCTCGCCGCGAGCCTTCCGGGTCCGTGGGATCTGGGCCCGCGCGGATTCGCGAATCTCGTGGCCGAGGCTCTGGGCGAGGCGGTGCGAGGTCTGGGCGTGCCCGCCGACCTCGTCCTGCGGCCGACTTCGCCGGGCCAGGCAGCTCGCCCCGGGGCCGCACCCTGCTTCGCGCTCGCCGTCCCCGGCGAGCTCCGCTCCGGCCCCTTCAAGATCGCCGGCATCGCTTCCCGCTTCACGCGGGGAGCCGCCCTCTGCCATGCTTCGGTTCCGCTCTCGCCGCGGCACCGGGAGATCGCCCGCTTCCGGGGCGAGAGGCCCGGCGAGCGGGAACGGCTCCTCGAGCATGCCCGGTCGGTTCCGGAGATCCTGGGATCCCCGGTGGGTGGGGCGGAGCTGGGGAGGGCGCTCGTCGAAGCGATCGCCGCTCGACTCCGCACCCGAATCGAGTCCGCGCCCCTCGCCGCCTGCATGGCGGGGGATCCGGTCCAGGACGGGGCAGCCCATGAGGTGGAGGTCGCTTGATCGTTCGTCGATCGGTCTGGACCTGGATCACCGTCTACGCGGCGGCCATGGCGCTCGTGGAAGCCGCGTGCGTGGTCACCCTGAAGCGGCTCTTCTACCCAGGCGGCTGGACGCCCCCCTTCGCGCCGATTCCCGCCGGCCCGCTCCTCCTCGAGCAGGCGCGCGAGGTGGCGACGCTCGTCATGATCGGCACCGTGGCCTGCCTGGCCGGGAGGTCGGTGCGGGGACGGCTCGCGGCGGGGCTATGGATCTTCGGCGTGTGGGACATCCTCTACTACGCGTTCCTCCGCTGGCTCACGGGCTTCCCACGAGGGCTTGGCGACTTGGACGTGGTGTTCCTCGTGCCGATCGCCTGGATCCTTCCGGTCTGGGTCCCGCTCCTCGTCAGCGCGGCGCTGCTTGGGATCGCGCTCCGGCTCCGCGCCACCGTGTCGCATCCATCGGCGACCGCCCGGATCGACGCCCGCCGGTGACCTCGGCGGCTGTGGTACCGTCCCGCCCATGAATCGACGCCAGGGGCTCGTCGGCCTCATCGTGCTCGACGGCTGGGGGATCCGTCCGGAGCGCGAGGGCAACGCAGTGGCGCTCGCGCGCACGCCCGTCATGGACGCGCTGCTCGCGGGCCGCCCGAGCGCGACGCTCACGACCTGCGGGGAAGCGGTCGGGCTGCCGGCGGGTCAGATGGGGAATTCGGAGGTGGGACATCTCAACCTGGGGGCGGGAAGGATCGTCTATCAGGACCTCACCCGCATCGATCAGGCGCTTCGCGACGGATCGCTGGAGTGGAACCCCGTCTGGGTGGCCTCGCTCGAGCGAGCGCGCGCTTCGGGCACGCTCCATCTGGTCGGGCTCGTCTCGCCGGGCGGCGTGCACAGCCACGAGCGGCATCTGGCCGCGATGATCCGCCAGGCGGCGGCACGGGGCGTGCGCCGCATCCGGGTGCAGGCGTTTCTCGACGGCCGCGACACGCCTCCACGCTCCGCGGGCGATTCCATCCGTGCGACGGAATCGGTGCTCGCCGAGGTGCCGGACGGCCGGATCGCTACGATCTCGGGACGCTACCACGCGATGGACCGCGACAAGCGATGGGAGCGGACCGAGAAGGCCTACCGCGCGCTCGCCCTGGGCACGGGCCACGAAGCCGATTCCCCGGAGGCCGCGCTGGCTCTGGCCTACGCCCGCGGCGAGTCCGACGAATTCGTCGAGCCCACCGTGGTGCGCGGCGACGATGGAAGGATCCGGGACGGGGACACGGTCGTCGCGTTCAACTTCCGTCCGGACCGCATGCGGCAGATCTCCCGCGCCCTGGCGGATCCCGCGTTCGACGGATTTCCTCGGCCCGGCGCGCCGCCCGCGACCCACTACGTCTGCATGACGGAGTACGACGAGACCTTCCGCTTCCCGGTCATCTTCACGGACGAGCCGCTCCGAGGCACGATCGGCGAGGTCGTGAGCCGGGCGGGGATTCGCCAGCTCCGCATCGCGGAGACGGAGAAGTACGCTCACGTCACCTACTTCTTCAACGGAAGCGAGGAGACGCCCTTCGCCGGGGAGGACCGGGCGCTGATCCCCTCGCCGAAGGTGGCGACCTACGACCTGAAGCCCGAGATGAGCGCTCGGGAGGTCACGGACGAGGTGGTGCGCCGGCTCTCGGAGCCGTACGGGTTTTTCGTCCTCAACTACGCGAACGCCGACATGGTGGGGCACACCGGCGTCCTGGCCGCGGCCATCCGCGCGGTCGAGACCGTGGACGCGTGCCTCGGGCGCGTTCTCGAGGCCGTGGAGGCGAGAGGCGGCGTGGCGCTGGTCACGGCCGACCACGGGAACGCCGAGCAGATGATCGACGAGGCGACCGGAGGTCCCCACACGGCCCACACGCTGAATCCCGTTCCCATCGTCGCCGGCGGCGGCCCTCCACTCCCCCTGCGGTCCGGCATCCTGGCCGACGTCGCGCCCACCCTCCTTCAGCTCCTAGGCCTCGCTCCATCGCCGGAGATGACCGGAGCCTCGCTCATCCTGCCGTAATCGGCTGCGGGTTTCGCCCCTGCCAATGGGGCGCAAAACCCCGGATCCAGCCACTCGCACGATCGCTGCACGGTCGCTGGTCCCCGCATCGGGACACTCCGCCGGCCGTCCTCAACTTAAGCTCAAGATTGTGATCGTATCGCATTCGTATTACATAACTTAGATGTGGCCCGTTCGAGCCAAGGCTCGACCAGGTTTCTTTGCGATTTCCCACGCCTGGTCGCCGCGGGGAACGGGGGTTGCTGTATCTACTGGGCGTAGGACGCAACAAAAAAACTGATCTTGTTCCCTGCGGTGCTCGCGAGAATCGTCCGGTCCTGAGCTGATCCCCTCGACGAGACGACGCAGTTCCAACGGCACCGGATGCACGGCACACGTGGGGAACATGTACTACAAGGGCCCGACTTCCCCCGGGCCTCCGAAGGCGCCGCGGCGAGACTGCGGCGCCTTCCTCCTTTCAAGCCCCCTTCCGGTCTGGTACGTTGGTTCCGGCTATCCTCAGTGCTGATCCAGGGATCGGAGGGACGGTTGGCTCGGAATCGCTGGCTGTGGGGCTGTGCGCTCCTGCTCGTGGGGACCGTCGCGACGGTGGCACTGGCATTCCTCGTGGTCAACATGGCGTTGAGCGGAGATCGCCCCGCGTGGGGAGGTCTCGGCGGGCGCGTCGGTCTCGTGGAAGTGTTCGGCGAGATCGACGACTCAGACGCGATCGTGGCCCAGATCGAGCGGCTCGATCGGGACGCCAGCGTGCGCGCGGTCGTGGTCCGTCTCGACAGTCCCGGCGGGGGCGTTGCGGCCTCGCAGGAGATCTACGAGGCGCTCGGGAAGCTCCACGACGACAAGAAACCCGTGGTCGCGTCGTTCGCGGGCGTGGCGGCGTCGGGCGCGTACTATATCGCGTGCGCGGCCGATTCCATCGTCTCCAATCCGGGGACGCTGACGGGGAGCATCGGCGTGATCATGAGCTTCCCGAACACCGAGGAGCTGTTTCGGAAGGTCGGCATCCGTCTCGAGGTGATCAAGACGGGCAAGTTCAAGGACGTCGGCTCCATCTGGCGTCCGATGACCGCCGACGAGCGCGAGCTCCTGCAGGGCGTGCTGACCAACGTGTACGACCAGTTCGTGGACGCGATCGTCGATGGCCGCGGCATGGACCGGGAGGACGTTCTGCCCTATGCGGACGGAAGAGTCTTCTCGGGGGACCAGGCGCTCGAGTACGGATTCGTGGACCGGCTCGGCGATCTCGACGACGCGATCGATATGGCCGCCAAGCTGGGAGGGATCCGGGGAGAGCCGACGATCGTCCGCAAGGAGCGTCACAAAGTCAGCTTGCTGGATTTGCTCGACGAGAAGATGAACCAGGTCGGCGAAGCCGCCGGGTTCTCCTCGATGGGCCCCCGCCTGGAGTACCGCCTGCGTTGATTGACGGCTCCGGGGGCCGATGCTAGATTCTGGCCCGGCTTCGGCGGTTACGCGGCCGCAGCCGATGGAGGAACCAACATGACGAAAGCCGATCTCGTGGACGAGATTTCGTCCTCGACCAAGATTTCGAAGAGCGAGACGGCCACGATCGTCGATCAGCTGTTGAACGCGATCTCGCGTGCGCTGAGCGAAGGGAAGCATATCGAGATCCGGGGATTCGGGACGTTCAAGGTGCGGGAGCGGAAGGCCCGCAAGGCCCGTAACCCGAGATCGGGCGCCGAGGTGATGGTGCCGGCGAAGCTGGTGCCGGTCTTCAAGGCGTCGAACGAGCTCAAAGGCGCGGTCCGCGGCGGTTGATCTGCGGGCGGCCGAAGGAGACCGATGGGAAGCGGAAAGAAGCGGAAGCGGAAGAAGATCGCCACCCACAAGCGCAAGAAGCGGCTCCGGCGCGATCGGCACAAGAAGAAGCTTCGCTGATCACGTGATTCCGCGGCCCGCTGCGCGCCGCTCCCGGACCGGTCTCCGGCCCGACAGTTTCCCTTTGGGGACGGTCGGGCCGGCCCTGTTTTCCCCATGACCCCGCGCACCCTCATCGGACGGCTTGAGCGCACGCGGTTCGGCTACGGCTTCGTGCGCGTCGAGGACGGCGGCGAGGACCTCTTCATCCCTCCGTTCGCCATGGGGGGCGCGCTCCACGGCGATCGTGTGCGGGTCGGCTTCCTCGACTCGGGCCCGCAGGGGGACGCGCACGAGGTGGTCGAGGTCCTCGAGCGCACACGGTACGGCATCATGGGTCGCTTCGAGGGGCGTGGTCGGAACGCGCTCCTGCTTCCCGAGCGCCCCGAATATCCCCGCGAGATCGTCCTCACCCTGCACGGTCGCGCCCGGATCCCGCCGCGGACGCGCGTGCTCGTACGCCTCGAGCCCACGCCGCCGGATCCGCTGGTGGGTCGGGTCGAGGCGGTATTCGCGGACGATGACCCGCGCGAGGACAGCTGGATCGTCGCTCTCGAGGAGGGCATCCGCATCGAGTTCGATCCCGAGGCGGAGCGGGAGGCCTCGGCGTTCCGGGATGATTCCGTGGGCCACGCCATCCGGGGACGGACCGATTTCCGAACGGGCCGTGTGCTGACCATCGATCCCGCGGACGCCAAGGATCACGACGACGCTCTCTCGATCGAGGCGCACGAAGGGGGCGTGACCACCGTCGGTATCCACATTGCCGATGTGACCCACTACGTCCGCCCCGGGACCGCGCTCGACCGCGAGGCGCGGGAGCGCGGGACGAGCGTCTATCTCGCCGACACGACCTATCCCATGCTCCCCGAGGCGCTCTCGTCGGGGCTTTGCAGTCTCACCGAAGGGGACGACCGGCTCACGGTCTCCGTTCTGGCCGATATCGCCGAGAGCGGTGAGCTCCGAGGCGCGCGCGTGGTCGAGGGCGTGATCCGGAGCGCGGCCTCCCTCAGCTATCCCGAGGCGCACCGGATCCTGCGCGAGGAGTCGGGGGACGTGGCGCTCACGCTCCGCACGCTCGACCGGATCGCGCACGCGCTTCGCGCGCGCCGCTTCGAGCGGGGCGGGCTCGAGCTGGATCTGCCGGAGATCAAGCCCGAGCTCGACGCGTCCGGCGATCCCATCCGCTTCGAGGAAGCCGCGCGGCTTCCCACACACGGCTTGATCGAGGAGTTCATGCTGCTCGCGAACCAGATCGTGGGGCAGCGCGCCCATGCGCGGGAGCTGCCGTTTCTTTACCGGGTTCACGAGAGACCCCGGTATGATAAGCTGCGCTCCTTCTTCGAGGCGGCACGCTATCTCGGCAGGCAGGGACCGGCGCAGATCGTGACCGACGCGCGGCAGCTCCGGCGCTGGATCAGTCACGGTCGCGCGGCGAAGGACCGGCTCCTCAACCTGTATCTGCTGCGTGCCCTGGAAAAAGCTCGCTACGATCTGGTCGACGTGGGGCATTTCGGGCTGGGAATGGCGGGGTACGCGCACTTCACCTCGCCCATCCGACGCTATCCGGACCTCGCGAATCACCGGATCGTGAAGCGGTTCCTCCTCGAGGAGAAGGAGCGCTCCGGGGGCGATCCCTGGACATTCGCGGGGGAGTGGCTCAACGCGTCGGTCGCGGGGCGCGCGTCAGAGGCCGAGATCTCCGCCGACGACGCGGAGCGCGACGTCGAGAAGCGCAAGGCGGTGCGGTTCGCGCTCTCGCGCCTCGGCGAGGAAGCGAGAGGCATGATCGCCGGGCTGTCGCCCAACGGTCTCTTCGTCTGGATCCCCGACTGGAACATCGAGGGGTTCCTGCCGAAGCGGTCGCTCGGCGATCCGTCGCTGAGCCTCGCGGAGCACGGATTCTCGTACCGATCGAAACGGTCCCGGCACCGCTTCGGTCTGGGCGACGCCATCTCGGTCGTGGTCAGCCGCGCGGACCTCGACCGGCGGGAGATCGAGTTGGGGCTCGTTCCCCGGTCGGGGGGCGGCCCGAGACAGAAACGGCGGTCGCAGGGTAAGCGCACCGCACACCGGCGTCAGGGGGGCCGCCGGTAGGCCCCATGGAACGACGCCCCCACAAGGAGAGGTCCATGACCAAGCCGACCCGCGAGCGACGCCAAGCGCCCCGCATCTCCGCCAAGCTCGCGATGCAGGTCTCGGGACAGGACGACGCGTCCGTCGTCACCACCGAGAGCATCAACCTCTCCGCAAGCGGCATCCAGTTCGGGAGCCGGCTGTTCCTCTCCCCGCTGACCAAGGTGGCGCTGACGCTGCTCCTGCCTCCGTTCGGGCGCCGCCTCCGCCGGGAGCGGATGCTCCAGTGCCAGGGCGTGATCGTGCGTTGCGAGGAGCGGACGGGCCCCCGCCAGACGACCCGCTACGAGATGGCCTGTTACTTCACCGACCTCGCCGAAGGGGACCGGGAGCTGATCGAGCAGTACGTCCTCTGGCGCACGATCCGCCGGATCCCGACGTCGAATGGGGAGCCGGAAGCGGCCCGGCCGCGGCGGAGCGCCGCGCCGTGACGGACGCCGCCGGGGGGAACCGGCGGCTCGGCCCGCGGGTAGTTGCTACGGAACGGCCGCGTCGTCCACGCGAGGATCCCGTCACCCGCCCATGACCTCATCGTTCCCGCGCATGCGCCATCTGGCCCTGCTCCTGGCCTTTCCGACCCTCGGGCTCCTCCTGTTCGCGCGGCCGGCCCACGCGACCCGCTACGCCGGGGAATTCCTCCGCATCGGCGTTGGCGCACGCGCGCTCGGGATGGGCAGTGCCTTCGCCGGGCTGGCCGACGACGGGAGCGCCGCCTACTGGAATCCCGCCGGGCTCGCGACCCTCGGCACCCATGAGGTCTCGGCCATGCACGCCGAGCAGTTCGGCTCGATCGTGCAGTACGACTTCCTCTCCTACGCGACACCGATCGGTGCCCCCGGCAAGGCCAAGCAGGGGCTCGCCGTCTCGCTCATCCGGCTCGGCGTCGACGAGATCCCCGACACGCGCGGCCTCGAGATCATCGACGTGAACGGAAACGGTCGGTTCGACTATCCCGAGGACCGCCTGGTCGTGGACGAGAGCCGCTTTGTGTTCGACAGCGACAACGACGTCGCGCTCCTCTTCAGCTACGCCCGCGAGGTGAGCCGCGGCTTCTCGCTCGGGGGGAACGTGAAGCTGATCCGGCAGTGGCTGGGGGACAGCCTCCGCTCGAACGGCTTCGGACTGGACTTGGGCGCGCTCTACGTGGGGTCGCACGGCTGGTCGGCCGGCGCCAAGCTGAGCGACGCCACCACCACGCGAATCTTATGGAACACGGGCACCGATGAGTACATTGCACCGTCCCTGCGGCTGGGCGTGGCCAAGACGAAGGCCTTCTCGAACCGCAAACACGTCCTGACCGCCGCGTTCGACGTCGACATGGGCTTCTCCGACGAGCAGCTCTCCAGCCAGGCGCACCTAGGCTCGGTGACCTTCCTCTTCCATCCGGGGCTCGAGTACTGGCTCGAGCGGAAGCTCGCGCTCCGCGCCGGCTTCGAGGGGCAGAACTTCGCGGCGGGAACCGGATTCCGCTTCAAGAAATTCGGGCTCGACTACGCGTACCTGGACCATCAGGATCTGGATTCGAGCCACCGCATTTCCGCTTCGTTCGCGTTCTAGGCGCTCCGCGCCGGAGGTCCGCGCCTGACCGTCGTACCGCCGATCCTCGTCCTCGTGCTCGCGGGGGGGAAGAGCGAGCGGCTCCACGCCCTTGGCCGCATGCGCACGGCCTCAGCCCTCCCGTTCGGCGGCAAGTACCGCGTCATCGACTTCACCCTCTCCAACTGCGTCCACTCGGGCCTCATGCGGATCGGCGTCCTGACGCAGTACGCGCCGCTCTCGCTCCAGGGGCACATCGGCATCGGCCGGGCGTGGGATCTGGATCGCCGCGACGGCGGGATCCGCCTCCTGCCTCCGTACGTGCGGCAGCGGGCGACCAACTGGTACCGCGGCACCGCCGACGCGCTGGTCCAGAATCGGAACGTGATCGCGGACGCGCAGGCGCGGCACATCCTCGTGGTCTCGGGCGATCTGATCTACAAGATGGACTACGGCCGCCTGATCGCGCGGCACGAGGCGCGCGGGTCGGCCCTGACGGTCGTCACGACCGCGAGTCCCGACGAGGAGGCCGAGCGCTACGGCATTCTCGAGACCGACGACGCCGGACGGATCCGCTCGGTGGAGGCGCGCCGCACGGGCGACGCGGGGACTGTCGTCTCGGCGTCGATCTACCTCTTCCGCGGTCGCGACCTCCTCGCCCGCCTGGCGGACCCATCGCTCGGGCCAGACCTCGTGGCCGACGTGATCCGACCGATGATCGACGAGGGGCTGCCCGTGCACGCGGAGCCCTTCGACGGCTACTGGCGCGACGTCACGACGATCGACTCCTATTACGAAGCGAGCATGGCTCTCCTTCGGCCGCTCCCGCCCATCCACCTCAATGATCCCGACTGGCTCATCTACACGCCAAGCGAGGACCGCGCCCCGTCGCTCCTCGGCGCGGGCGCGGAGGTCGCTTCGAGCATGATCGCGCACGGAACGCGGGTCGAGGGGACGGTCCGCCGGTCGATCCTCTTCCCGGGCGTCCACGTCGGCCCCGGAGCGGTCGTCGAGGATTCGATCGTGATGCACGACACGCGCGTCCTCCGGGGCGCGAAGCTCCACCGCGCGATCATCGACAAGGAAGTGCGGATCGGCGAGGGGGCCGAGGTCGGGGTGGGCGAGCCGGTGCGGCATCGCGAGCATCCCCACGACCTGGGCGCGGGCCTCTGCGTGATCGGCAAGGGAGCCGAGGTCCCGGCCGGCGCCAAGGTGGGCCGCAACACGCTCGTCGAGATCGGCGTGCGAGAGCGCGACTACGGGCGGGGCGAGGTGCCTTCGGGCTCCACCGTGCGGCCGCGGCCGGTCGGAGCTGCGCGATGAGCTTCGTCGGCTACGCCATGATCCTCGCGGGAGGCGTCGGGAGCCGGCTCTGCCTCCTCTCCGAGAAGCGCGCGAAGCCGGCCGTTCCGTTCGGCGGCAAGTACCGGATCATCGACTTCACGCTCTCGAACTGCGTGAACTCCGGGATCTTCGACGTCGGGATCCTGACCCAGTACCGGCCGCTCTCGCTGCGCGACCACATCGGTATCGGCCGCGCGTGGGACCTCGATCGCAAGCGTGGGGGCGTCGAGCTCCTGCAGCCGTTCCAGGGCTGGGCGGAGAACGACTGGTACCGAGGCACGGCGGACGCCGTCTGGCAGAACTGGCACCGCGTCCAGGACCGCCAAGCGGAGCACATCCTCGTCCTCTCCGGCGATCACGTCTATCGCATGGATTATCGACCGATGATCGAGGCCCACCTGGAGCGGGGCGCCGACGCCACGGTCGCGGTCACCGAGGTCCCGATCGAGCAGGCGTCGCAGTTCGGCGTCGTCCGCACCGACGCGTCGGGCTGGATCACCGGCTTCCTCGAAAAGCCCGCGAATCCTCCCTCGGGGCGGATCTCGATGGGGGTGTATGTCTTCCGCACCGCGGCTCTCCTCGAGGAGCTGGTTCGCGACGACGAGCGGAACTCGGCGCACGACTTCGGCCGGCAGATCCTGCCCGCTCTGGTCGAGCGCGGGCGGGTGGCGGCGTTCGTCGTCCCGGGCTATTGGCAGGACATCGGGACGCTCGATTCCTTCTACCGGGCAAACCTCGACCTCGTGAGCGAGGACCCGCCGTTTCCGCTCGAGGATCCGCGCTGGCCGATCTTCACGCCGAGCACGGAGTACCCGCCGGCGCGGATCGGGGCGGGTGCGCACGTGCGCTCATCGATCGTCACCCACGGCACCATCGTGCACGGCACCGTGGAGCGGTCGGTTCTCTTTCCCGGGGCCGTGGTGGAGGAGGGGGCGGTCGTGCGCGACTCGATCGTCATGGGTGAGTGCTGGATCGGACCCGACGCCGTACTCGACCGCGTCATCCTGGACAAGCGCGTGCACGTGGGGCGCGCGGCTGTTATCGGCACGGGCCCATCGATCCCGAATCGCTCCTGCCCGGAGCACCTGAGCTCGGGCCTGACGCTCGTCGGCAAGGAGACGCGTGTGCCCGAGGGCATCACGGTGGGGCGGAACGTGCGGATCGCTCCCGATCTGGCGGAGGAGGATTTTCCGCGGGAGGGACTCGCGAGCGGGGACGTGCTGGAGCGGGGCTAGAGGATCGGAGCGCGGCGGCCGGGACCCCGACGCGCGGCTACTGGAGGCGGAGTCGCTGTCCGGCGCGGATGTCGCCGGCGTCGGCGATGTCGTTGAGCTGGCGCAGGCGGCGCGTGCTCAGGTGATAGTGCGCGCTGATCTGGGAGAGCGTCTCGCCCCGCCGCACCACGTGAACCGAACGGCTCCGGCCCCGGCGGTGCCGCGTCGGGCGTAGCTCCTTCCGGT
>JAEHDN010000251.1 GCA_016880395.1 Candidatus Eiseniibacteriota bacterium | reverse complement strand
GACCGGTCGATTCCCCGTTCGTGGGATCACGGAGAGCCGCCCAGAGGCTCCCGTTCGGTGATCCATCGGCGTTCCAGCACAGGGACTTAAAGGCTTTTGGCTTTGGTCGCTAGACGGGTCCGCCGCATGCGCAACAGCAGCGCGGGACCTTGGCCCTCGGGGCGCGACCTCGTCGCGGGCGGGGTATAATGGCGGGAGCTTCGTCCCGTCCGGAGACCGCCCGATGCCACTCGATTTCTTCCATCCCGCCGTCCGCCAATGGTTTGAGGAGCGGATCGGCACACCCTCCCCGCCCCAGGCAGAGGGGTGGCCTCTCATCGCCCAGGGTCGCCATACGCTCGTGGCAGCCCCAACCGGGACCGGCAAGACCCTGGCCGCCTTCCTCTGGGCGCTGGACGGGCTCCTCAGGCTGGGATCGGATCTCCCCGACGAGACCCTGGTCCTCTACGTCTCTCCGCTCAAGGCGCTCGGCAACGACGTGCGGAAGAACCTCGACGCTCCCCTCCGCGAGCTCGCGACGCGCGACGGGTCCTTTGCAGAGGTGCGGGTCCTCGTGCGCACCGGGGACACCAAGCCGAGCGAGCGCGCCTCGATGACACGAACGCCGCCGCACATCCTCGTGACGACGCCCGAGTCGCTCTACATCCTCCTCACGAGCCAGGGCGGTCGCGCGATGCTCCGCACGGTGCGCACGGTCATCGTGGACGAGATCCACGCCATGGCCGGGAACAAGCGGGGCGCGCATCTCGCTCTCTCCCTCGAGCGGCTCGAAGCCCTGGTCGACGGCCCGCTCCAGCGGATCGGTCTCTCGGCGACGCAGAAGCCGGTGGCCGAGGTCGCCCGCGTGCTTACGGGCGTGGATCGCGAGTGCGCCATCGTCGACATCGGGCACCGGCGCGACCTCGACCTCGCGATCGAGGTGCCCGACTCCCCGCTCGCCACCGTCTGCTCCCACGAGCAGTGGGACGAGGTGGTGGCGCGCGCCGCGGATCTGATCCGCGCGCACCGCACCACGCTCGTGTTCGTGAACACGCGAAAGCTCGCCGAGCGGATCGCCGCCCGGCTCACTGCGGTGATGGGCGAGGAGGAGGTCACGAGCCACCACGGAAGCCTCGCGCGCGAGCGCCGGCTCGAGGCGGAGCGGCGGCTCAAGGCGGGCGAGCTGCGCGCGCTCGTCGCGACGGCGTCGCTCGAGCTCGGGATCGACATCGGGGACGTGGACCTCGTGATCCAGATCGGCGAGACCTCCTCGATCTCGGTGCTCCTGCAGCGGGTGGGCCGGAGCGGCCACGCGCTCGGGCGCACGCCGAAGGGGCGGATCTTCCCGCTCACCCAGGATCAGCTCGTCACCGCCGCGGCGCTCCTCGACTCGGTGCGGCGCGGAGAGCTGGACCGCCTGCACGTGCCGGAGCGCCCGCTCGACATCCTCGCGCAGCAGGTCGTTGCGGCCTGCGTCCCGGAGACGTGGGACGAGGAAGCGCTCCTCGGCGCCTTCCGGCGCGCCTGGCCCTATCGCGACCTGACGCGTGCGGAGTTCGACGACGTCGTGCGTCTCCACACGCAGGGGCGAGGCGCGCTCCTCCATCGGGACGGCGTGAACGGCCGGCTCCGCGCCACCAAGCGCGCGTTCCTCACGGCCCTGACCGCGGGCGGGGCCATCCCCGACACCGGTCAGTACCGGGTCGTCGTGGAGCCCGAGGGAACGCTCATCGGATCGCTCGACGAGGACTTCGCGGTCGAGGCGAACGGCGGGGACATCTTCCAGCTCGGGAACGCCTCGTGGCGGATCCTGCGCGTCGAGCCCGGAGTGGTTCGCGTGGCCGACGCGCAGGGCGCGCCGCCGACCATCCCTTTCTGGCTCGGCGAGGGACCTGCCCGGACGGACGAGCTCTCGGCAGCCGTGGGGCGGGTCCGTGAGCAGGGACGCGACGAGGGATGGCTCACACACGAGGCAGGCATGGCGCCTGCGGCGGCTGCGCAGCTCGCGGAGTATCTCGACGAGGGAGCGCGCGCGCTCGGGGCCGTGCCGACGCCTGAGTGCGTCGTGCTCGAGCGGTTCTTCGACGAGTCGGGGGGCATGCAGCTCGTCGTGCACGCGCCCTTCGGGAGCCGCATCAACCGCGCATGGGGCCTCGCCCTCCGGAAGCGCTTCTGCCGGGGCTTCGGCTTCGAGCTCCAGGCGGCGGCGAACGAGGAGGCGATCGTCATCTCGCTCGGCCCGCAGCACAGCTTCCCGCTCGAGGACGTGTTCCAGTTCCTGCACGTGGACGTCGCGCGCGATCTCCTCGTGCAGGCGCTGCTCGACGCGCCCATGTTCGGGACCCGGTGGCGGTGGAATCTGACCCGGTCGCTCCTCGTCTCGCGCACGCAGGGAGGAGGCAAGCGCGTTCCGACGCCGCTCATCCGCATGCGCGCGGAAGACGAGCTGGTGCGCGCCTTCCCGAGCGCGCTCGCCTGCCCCGAGACGATGCCCCCGGGCGATCTGCCCGTCCCGTGGGAGCATCCGATGGTCCGGCAGACCATCGAGGACTGCCTGCACGAGGCGATGGACGTGGACGGCTTCCTCGACGTGCTCCGCGGACTCCGCGACGGGCGGATCGCGCGTCATGCGGTCGACACGCGCGAGCCATCCGCGTTCGCCCGCGGCATCCTGAACGTGATGCCCTACGGATTCCTCGACGACGCGCCGCTCGAGGAGCGGCGCACGCAGGCGGTCAGCGCACGCCGGGGTCTCGATCCCGAGACGGCCGACACGCTCGGCGCGCTCGATCCGGCGGCCGTGGCCCGCGTGCGGGAGCAGGCGTGGCCGCAGCCAGAGAGCGAAGAGGAGACGCACGAGGCGCTCCTCTGGATGGGCTATGCGACCGAGGACGAGGCGCGCGCGCATGAGTGGGTCGACTGGATCCGCTCGCTCCGCGAGCAGGCGCGCGTCGTCCCGTTCGAGAGCCTCGAAGGACCGGCCTGGCGCGCGGTCGAGGTGGCCGAGGAGCCGGTCGCACTCCTGCGGGGACGCATGGAGGCGCTCGGCCCGGTCGTCGTTGAGCCGCGCGGTGAGGCGCTCCCGCGATCGCCTCGCGAGGGTGGGACCGCCGACGCGATCCCGCTCCTGCCGCACGAGGCCGAGGCTTCGCTCCTGGCGCTCGAGGTCGAGGGGACCGTGCTCCGCTGCCGGATCGAGGGGCGCCGCGCCTGGTGCAACCGAAGGCTCCTCGCGCGCATCCACCGCGACACGCTGGAGCGTCTGCGACGCGAGATCGAGCCGGTCACGGCGGCCGAGTACTGGCGCTTCCTCGCCTGCTGGCAGCACGCCGCGGACGGATACCGCCTCGAAGGGCCCCGCGGCGTGGTGGAGGTGGCGCGCCAGCTCGCCGGGTTCGAGGCCGCCGCGGCCGAATGGGAAGCGAGCGTGCTTCCCGCGCGGGTCGAGGGCTACCGGCAGGAGTGGCTCGACCAGGTCACGCTCTCGGGCGAGATCGCATGGGGGCGTCTCTGGGGCGGAGGCCGGTCGCCGATCCGCACCACGCCCATCTGCCTCCTCCCTCGAGAGGAGCTCGATCTCTGGCTCGCGCTCGCCTCGGGATCGGATCCGGCGGAGCCGCGGGACGTCCACGACGAGGCGCTCGACGGGGACGCGGGCGGCGGGCCCGCGCGCTCATCGTACGCGCAGGTGCTCTTCGAGCTCCTGGACCGGAGCGGGGCGCAGTTCACTCCGGACCTCGAGCGCCGCTCGGGCATGCTGCCCGCGCACGTGGCCATGGGGCTCGCCGAGCTGATCGCCGCCGGCGCGATCACGTGCGATTCCTTCGGGGGGCTCCGCCGGCTGATCACGCCGCCGGGCCGCCGGCGCGGCGTGATGAAGCGCGCGCCGTTCACGCCCTCGGGACGGTGGTCGCGCCTGCGTCCGTCCCACACCGCCAACGGCACGGCCGCAGGGAGCGCCTGGGATCCGGCCCTGGTCGAGTTCGCAGCGAGGCAGCTCCTCGCACGCTACGGCGTGGTCTTTCGCCGCGTGCTCGACCGCGAGCGGATTCCGGTTCGATGGAGGGATCTGGTGCGGGTCTACCGGCTCTGGGAGCTTCGCGGGGACGTGCGGGGCGGGCGCTTCGTGCAGCGTTTCGCGGGCGAGCAGTACGCGCTGCCCGAGGCGGTCGACCTCATGCGGCGGCTCCGACGCGAGCGCGCCGCGGCGGGTCAGGGACTGATCGTGTCCGCGGCCGATCCCTTGAATCTCGACGGCATCCTCACCCCCGAGCCTCGCGTTCCAGCGCAGGCCCGCCGGCAGGTGCTGGTGGCCTGAGCCGGGACCGCATCGCACGGTCCACCTCGGCGCCCACCCGCGCCGTCACCACGGGCACCGCATCCACGTCCGCCTCGTCCGTCCGGAAGTTCACGATGCAGGCGCGAAGGACATAGCGCCCCTCGAGCACCGCGTTCGACACGAAGATCTCTCCCCCTTCCTGGAGCTGACCCAGGATTGCCTCGTTCACCTGGTCCAGGTAGGCGGCAACCTCCTCATTGGCCGCGCGCGCCCTCAGGTCCTCCGGCACGTAGCGGTAGGTGGTGATGCTGAGAGACTGCGTGGTGAGCTCCAGATCGCGACGACGCTCGATCGCTTCTGCCATGCGCCGCGAGAGCCGGACATCGTCCCCGATCATGCGCCGGTAGCCCGCCGCTCCGACCTGCCGCAGCATGAGCCAGATCTTGAGACCCCGGAACCCGCGTGAGTTCTGGGGTCCCATCTCGAGGTAGTTGATCGCTTCCTCCTGGAAGCGGTAGTACGCCGGGTGGTAGGCGAACGCACTCCGGAGGCGCCCCGGCTCGCGAACCAGCGTGCAGCCCGCCTCGAGCGGCGCGTAGAGCCACTTGTGCGGGTCCACCGCGATGGAGTCCGCGTCGCTCAACCCGCGGAGCGCGGCCGGCGCGTCGGACAGCGCCGCCGCCAGCCCGCCATAGGCTCCGTCCACGTGGAACCAGATCCCCTGCTCCTTGCAGTAGGCGGCCAGCTCGGGCAGAGGGTCGATCGCGCCCGTGCTCACCGAGCCCGCCGTCCCGACCACGAGGAAGGGAAGCTCGCCCGCGGCGCGATCCGACGCCACCTGTCGCCGGAGCGCGTCCAGATCCATGGTCTGGTCGCGCCGCGTGGGAATCCATCGCACCGCCGTCTCGCCGATGCCGGAGAGATCGGCCGCCTTCTGGATCCAGGTGTGGGTCTCGCTCGAGCCGTAGGCCCGGAGCGCGCGGCCGGCGGTCACGCCCTTCGCCCGCACGCTCCAGTCGGCCTGGGCCGCCCGGGCGGCGTAGAACGCGACGATGTTCGCCATGTTGCCGCCGCTCACGAGGAGCCCTTCCCCCGCGGGGAAGCCGATCAGCTCCCCGATCCAGCGGACGGTCTGCGCCTCGATCTCCGTCGCGGCCGGGGAGAGGACCCATCCCCCCACGTTGGCGTTGACGGCCGCCGCGAGCAGGTCGCCGAGCATGCCCATGGGCGCGGGCGAGGAGGTGAT
>JAEHDN010000250.1 GCA_016880395.1 Candidatus Eiseniibacteriota bacterium | reverse complement strand
CTGAGCGGTGCGCCCGTGAAGGCGAAGGACGCGGTGGGCTGGCTCGTGGACGTCGCGGGGCCGATGGACGTCGCGCTCCAGGCGGCGTGGGCGCTGGCATCGGGCTCCTCCAAGGGGGCCGGACCGAAGCGGCGCGTCGTGGAGAGAGGCTCTCTCTCGGGCGTTCCGCGAGATGCCGCCGGACTTCCCGAAGCGGCCGCTCGCGCCGCGATCATGGACTGCATTCAGCGGTCCTGCGGCGTTCCACTCCGGGAGGCCCTGGAGATTCAGTCGAGGATCTCCGGCGACTTCATGACCTCGAAGGAGTGCCGCAGCGGCCGGGTCGGCCAGGAGCAAGCGCGGACGATGGAGGTGTAGTCCATCTAGAGACGATCTCGGTTGAATGCCATCCCGGTGCCTGTAGAATGCGACATCGGAACCGGCATGAGCTGTCCCACTCGAGGTCGCGAGCCCATGCCGTCGTCTCGCCCGTCCCGCCGCATCCCGCCCCCGGCGCAGACGCTCCTTGGATCCATCATTGCCCTGTCCCTGCTCGCGCTCGGCTGCGGATCCACGCGGGACCCTCGGAGCGCCTACCTGCAGCTGATCCGCCCGGACCAGAAGCCCTCTCTCGTGGGGGCCCGGGCCGCCTCCGACTCGCTCTACGGCGACCCGCGCGAGAGCCAGCGCGGAGACGGGATCGCCGAGAGCCGGCGGGACTCGCTCGAGGCGCTGGTCCGACGATTCACGCCCACGCTGATTCTCCCGAGGGGCGATCACATCCAGGTCGGCAAACGTCGGTATCAGCTCTTGCCGTGCGATCCCATGCTCCTCGCCGACACGCTTCGAATCGATCAGATCGACGCGGCTCCATACCTCCTCCAGAAATCCCAGAACGTCCCCCTGCGAAGCGTCTCGCCAGACTCCCTCCTGGGGCTCACGGAGGAGGCTCTCGGCTATATGAGTGATCCGGACCATCTGGAGATCTGGTACTTCGACGTTCCGGGAGAGACTCCGCGAGAGTGGTGGAAGGAATACGCGCGCCTCCGCGCCGGACCGGACAGCTCCCTCTGGGCCAAGCCGACCGTCTGGGCCCACCCGTTCGTCGACGGGGCCGGCCGCGTCATCCTGCAGTACTGGTTCTGCTATCCGTTCAACGACTACACGAGCAATCACGAGGGCGACTGGGAACATCTCAACGTCGTCCTCAACGATCGCCACGATTCGATCCAGGGAATCGATTACTACTTTCATGGTCGCAGCGTGCGGCTGCCGCAGGGCGAGTACCTGCCGGAGATCGAGGACGGCACCCACCCGGTCGTCTATGTCGGCGGGAGGGCGTACATGATCTTCGACTATCCCAACCGCCTGTTCAGCGGAGACAAGAACTCCGGATCGCACGGCAACTATCCCTACCCCGGTGAATGGGAGGCGGCCGCGGCCCTTGGCCATACCGAGAGCGTCTCGGGGCGTGACGACGATACGACGAGGGTGGTGAGGCACGACGAGTTTCGTGTCGTGCTGGTACCCGAGCCGAGTCGCATCGAATACCGATCGCACCCCGATGTGCTGCGTGAGTGGGCTCCCCTCCTGTTGCCGGTCCGATGGGGATTCCCGAGCGGCCCGTCGTTGGCCTCCTCGTTCAAGATGACGGATGTCGGGAACCGAGCGCCATTCGGTCCCGCCTACAACGCGGGGTGGAACCGAACCGCTCCGGGTCTCGCCTATCCCGGATATCGGGTGAGAAAGATTCCCACGGCCCGCTCCTACGCGGAGGATCTGCTCCAGCCCTGGTATTACCTCTACCTGTTCCGCCACCCGCGCTTCGTCCACGAGACGCGCGGCGCGCTGGACCGCAAGGAGCTCGAGCGCCTCGGACTCGCTCCGCGGAGCGGATGGAACGAGCGAGGAGTCGGGTCCGCGTTGCTGGGAATGAGCGTCG
>JAEHDN010000032.1 GCA_016880395.1 Candidatus Eiseniibacteriota bacterium | reverse complement strand
TCTCCGTAGGTGAGGGCGAGCACGACGTGCTGGTTCGGCTCCCACCGAATGCCCATCTTGTACTCGGGGATCGCGTGCACGTCCCCTGCGGAGCCGAAGACCTCACCCACGATCGAGGCGGTCGGCCCGAAGGCGTACCACGCCATTCGGGTCGAGTAGGTGAAGGAGGGCGTGGTTTTCTTGGCCTCTCCGTAGTCGAAGGTCACGCTCGCTCCGGGCATGAGATCCCAGGAGAGCTTGTTGAGGAAGAGCGGCACCGTGGCGGGCGCGTTCGTCCAGTAGGTCTTGAACGCGTCCTGCAGACCGACAGCCGCGAGGTAGCCGGGGTCCATGCCCGTCCCGGCCTTCACGGCGAAACCCCCGGTCTTGGCCTTGTTCTCGAAGAACATGTACTTCCCATAGAGCGAGGTCGAGTACCCATCGTCCGTCCTGGGGTCATTGTCCGCGTCGTAGGTGTAGATCGCCGCCGTGAACTCCCACCGGGGAAACAGGGAGAAGGTATTCATCAGGATGGAATTGCGCTCCCCGACGGAGGATGAGGGTCGCCATGCCGTGCTCCTTGGACAGGTAGCTGTCGGAGTTGAACTGCTGGGCTCCGGCGGGGGAGCCGCGAAGGGAGGCGACCACCAGGCAGGTCGCCATCAGGAACAGGGAGCGCTTCACGTCTCCTCCTCACCAACGGTCTGGCAAGAGGTGCGATACAAGGGATGCATGCTTCTGTCGGTGCATTCTAGCCCGCCGCGCCGCGTCCGCTCAGGTAGCCTTAGGTCTCCACGGTTCGGTGACTCACGGCACCTCTCCCGCGATGGCCTCGGCGAGGGCCTCCGCCGCCGGCGGGTGGTATCGCAGCCACAGCTCCGGCTCGATCAGCTCCAGCTCCATGACCGCGAACCGGCCGTCGTTGTCCCGGACCATGTCAACGCGTCCGTAGACAGGCGCCGGCCGGCCCGCCTCGGCCGAGACACAAGCGGCCATGGCGCGCTCGGCGAGTTCCATCTGCTCCGGCGAGGGCTCGAGGTGGTGCACCGTGCCGCCAAAGTCGTCCTGCACGCGGAAGTCGCCCGTCTTCGCCTTCTTCCGCACGGCATGCGTGTAGCGTCCCCCGAGCACCATCAGCGTGTCCTCGCCGGTCCGCACGATGTCGTCCTGGAAGGGCTGGATCATCAGCGCTCCCGAGTCGAGGAGTCCGCGCACCGCGGCATCCACCTCCGCGGCGTTCCCCGCGTGGATCCGGTACGTGTGGTACGCGCCCCCGGAGACGCAGGGCTTCACGATGGCATCCTTCCAGCCGGTCGCGGCGAGGAGGTCAGGAAGCGACCGAGTCTCGCCCCGCTCGACGAATCGGGACGGCACGACCGGGACACCGAGCGCCTCGAGGTCGGCCAGGTAGTGCTTGTCCCAGTTCCAGCGGACGATCGAGGGAGCGTTGATGAGGCGGGTCTGCGACGAGACACGGTCGAACCACGCGGTGAACTCGGGGAAGCGCTTGAAATAGTTCCAGGTCGTCCGGAACACGACGCAGCGGAAGCGGGACCAATCCAGGTCCGGCCGCGCCCAGTCCACCCGCACCGAGGAGAGGCCGCGAGCCCGGAGCGCGTCCGCCAGGAGCCGGTCGTCGAGAAGGATGTTGCCGAGGAAGGCGTTCCCCTCGGGGGCGACGGCGGCCGCGAACCGCGCTTCGGTCAGGAGCGCGACGTCCGCGGCCGCCGCGCTTCCGCCCGGCGGCGCTTCCGCCCCGGCCTCTCCCTGTCCTGCGCCCGGGCTCAGCGGGCAGCCACCGTGGAGTCGGCCTCCGGAACACCGTTCAGGGCCCGGCACACGCGGAAGAGATCCCCCGTCCGGTAGAAGTCGACCGCGACCAGGTTGGGCACCATCTTCCGCTCCCGCCGGCAAGAGCGCGCGCGCTTCAACAGCACGCCATACGCGTTCACGATCGCGGCGTTACTCGGCTTCGACGCGGGCGCGGTCTCGATCCAGTGGTTCATGAGGAGGAGCGACCCCTTCGTGCCGCCCCGGTTCGGCCGGTTGGAGAACTCCGCGGGCGAGTGGAAGCCATACGGTGTCTCCTGGATGTTGCCGCCAGTCAGGTGGTACCAGGGGACCCCGGTTGTGTCGTTCTCCGCGTAGACCACGACCCGCTCGCCGCGCTCGACCATGTCCACCAGGGTCGGCCACGGGGGAGCGACGGGGCCCCGGTAGACATAGTCGATCAGCCCGCTCATCTCGAACCTCGAGGCGACGTCGGTCGGCTTCACCCCTTCGTCCTGGACGATGATGATCACCACCTCGTTGGGATTGTCCCGCAGGAAGTCCTTCATGTCGCTCAGTGCGTCCACGAGCCGCGTCGCTCCCAGCTCGCAGAAGCCGTGCGCGAGATAGATGTCCTTCTCGCCTTCGGGCTCGCCCACGAGCCGGTTCCGGATGCGCATGGCGGCCTCGAGGCCCTCTTTCCCGAGGACGGCCTCGTACTTCTTCATGGCGTTGATCTCGTTGTCCATCACGGTGCGGATGCGCCCCTGCACAGGCTCGCCGTAGTGGACGTCGATCAGGAATCCGCGCACGCCGTCCTCGAGCTGATCCTTGATCGTGCGTTCCTGCTCGGCGAACATCCAGTTGGGAATGGGAAGGGCGGACATCGAGTTGTGCGTGGTCGGGAACACGACCTCGTTCAGCCGGCGGTCCCTAAGCTCCGCATAACCGTTCACCGCCACGACGGCACGCGGTCCCATGCCCTGCGGCACGGCCGGATCGCGCGTGAGCCAGTACACGGCGCCCCCGACCAGGACGGCGACCACGATCATACCGATGGCGGCCGGGAGCCGCGACCCGCCTTTCGCACGCGGGGCCGCTTTGGCAGCCGCAGGACCGGACGACGCGAATCGGGCCGCGGTGACGAACACGTCCTGGAGACCCACGAAGAGGAGGAGGCTCCCCGCAAGAACCGCGATCACGTCCAGGGTCTCGAACGGGTGGAACGCGACGATGATGCCCGCCGCGATCATGGCGATTCCACGAAGGATCATCGGCGTGGCGTGACCGGGGCGGTACCGGGCCCAGCCCCAAACCTTCCGGAGCGCCGCGGACGCGTCGAGCCGCGCGAGGAGTGAGGTCACGGACGCGGTCAGGACGATGCCCAGCCCGGCCAGGATGATCATGCGCCGCGCCAGCGGCCCGATGAACACCGGCCAGAGTCCCCGCACGAGATCCGCGCCGATCGGAGTCCGGGCGAAGCCGGCCAGGATGGGTCCGCCGAAGCGCGCGAAAGCGGCCAGAAGGAATGCGCTCGTCATGAGGCCGATGCCGAGACCGAGAAGGTAGCGGTCCTTTCGCCGGGCCGCCAGAAGGCCCAGGGCGCCGAACATGAGACCGGCCACGAGCCAGATGATCGCGCGGCGCTGGAAGCGTTCCCCGGTCCGGATGATGCGCATGAGAAGCTTCCCGTTCGGCATTCCCTCCTTCGAGCCGAGGACGAGCTTCGCCTTCGCGGGCAGCTTGGCCGCGATGGCGGGGCTCGTCGCGAGCGCCTGCTTCACGATCACCTGGACGTCCGTGAGCGTGAGGGAGAGATCGACGCCGTGCTTGATGAACACCGGATGGATCTTGAGCGCGGCCTGTCGCACGAGCGCGCGGAACGCGGGCGAGGCGACGATCTGCTGCACCGTGCCGAGCACGATCGGCCGGTAGGGCGTGAGCTCCCGTTCATAGTTCACGATCTGCTCGCTGATCTGGTCCGCGACGACGTGCGCGACGGGCGGCTCCGCGAGGCTGTCGGCAACCTTCGTGGAGAAGACCACCGGATCGAAGAGGATCCGCGTCGCGTAGGTCATGACAACGCCGTAGAGGACGCCCGCGATGCAGACGATTCCGAGCAGAACCGCGGCCGTGGTGCGAAGTCGGTTCATAACGACCCTTCCTTCTCGCGCCTGCCTCAGCGCCTGGGGCGCTGGATCCCGAGCTTGGCCATCCTGCTTTCGAGGGTCGTCGGCTTGATTCCGAGGAGATCCGCGGCGCCACCCTCGCCGCGCACACGCCAGTGAACCCTATCGAGGACCTCCCGGATGTGCTCGCGCTCCATATCGACGAGATTCAGCACCCCGGGGCCGGGTTCAGAGCGAGGGAGCTCCACCGCCAGCACGGGGCCCTTCGCCACGATCACGGCGCGTTCGATCACGTTTCGCAGCTCGCGCACGTTGCCCGGCCAGGGGTGCCGCTGGAGCGCGCCCAGGCTCGTCTTCGAGATCGATTCGATGCTCTTGTTGAAGGACTTCGAGAACTCGTCGATGAAGGTCCAGGTCAGGACCGGGATGTCCTCCGGCCGCTCGCGCAAGGGAGGGACCCGGATGGGGAAGACGTTCAGGCGATAGAAGAGGTCCTCACGGAAGGCCCGATCGGCGACAGCCTTGGTCAGATCGCGATTGGTCGCGGCGATCACCCGCACGTCCACCTGGATCGGCCGGATGCTGCCCAGCCGCTCGAGCGTCCGATCTTGAAGGATTCGGAGCTGCTTCGACTGGGCCTCGAGCGGCAGGTCGCCCACCTCGTCGAGGAAGATCGTGGTCCCCGAGGCCAGCTCGAAGCGGCCGATCTGCCGGGAGAGGGCGCCCGTGTACGCGCCGCGCTCGCGCCCGAACAGCTCGCTCTCCATGAGCGCAATCGGGATGGCGGCGCAGTTCACGCGGACCATTGGCCGGTCGCGGCGCCGGCTCAGATCGTGGATGGCCTGCGCGAACACTTCCTTGCCGCTCCCGGTCTCCCCCAGGAGCAGCACCGTGGAATCCGTGGCGGCCACCAGCTCGACCTGTGTGAGCATCTTCCGGACGGCCTCGCTCTCGGCCGCGATCGACTTGGGGCCCTTGAGCGCGGTGACCTCGTGCCGGAGCTGCACGTTCTCCGAGGCGAGCTGATCCCGCAGGCGCGAGACTTCCGCGAGGGCCCGCTCGAGCTGGGTCTGCCCCTGCTTGCGCGCCAGGACTTGGGCAAAAACCGCGGCCAGGAGGCGAAGCCGGTCGAGAATTCCGGCCGTCCAGGTCCGCTCTTTCCGCATCGAGGCAAAGGAGAGCGCTCCGATCACGCGCCCGTCCACCTCCATGGGAACGATCGCGTTGGATTTGGTATCGAAGCGGCGGAGGTTTTCCCGGTCGACATCGGCAGGAACCTCGTCGAGGGTGTCGAACCACACGGGCTCGCCGGACCGGATCCGGGCGTAGAACCAGGGGAAGAGGTCCTTCGCCGAAACGACCGCGGGAACGACCGGGTACTCGGGCCGGAACCAGATGTGCGTGTAGACGAGGTCCTGGTTGTCCTCGGT
>JAEHDN010000249.1 GCA_016880395.1 Candidatus Eiseniibacteriota bacterium | reverse complement strand
CGGGCTCTCGCCCGGAGCTTCGGAGATGACCGGAGCGAGCACCATCTGAATGGACGGGGGTCCCGGCAGGGAACTGCCGGGACCCTGTTCGTTTTTGGGGCAGGAAGATGACACGATGAAGTCGTGCCAGGCCCTTGCGAGTTGGGCCATCGCCGCGGGATCGCAGCCGCGGCCACGCCGGCGACGGCCCAGTACCCTAGTCATCATCTCAAGGAGATAACGGGATGGCCTCGAACCGAATCCTTATCGCCTGGGTGATCGCCGCGGGACTGGCGGCCGCGGCGTCGCCGGCGACGGCCCAGTACATGTACCTCGATGCGAACGCAAACGGGGTCCACGATTCCGGCGACCATCTCGCCCCGAACGGTACGCCGACGACGGTGGACGTCTGGCTCGACACCAACCACAAGCGTGACGGATCACTCGTCACGTGCGATGTGGATCCCACCCAGTCTTTGACCCTCAGCGACTACTTCATCAATCTCGAAGCGGCGGGCGGGCTGGTCACGTACAGCGGATTCGTGACCCACTTCGGCAACCCCCCCATCGGGCAGTTCAACCCAGGAGACGGGATCCGATACGCGAACGGGTTGGTCAATAACTTCACCACGCTTCCGCCCGGCCTACACCTCCTCGCGACCCTGACGATCACGGCCACCGGCGGGACACCGGTGGTGAACATCGTGGATCTCGTGACCGGGGGGGTCAACGCCACTCTGTTCGCAACGTCGTGCTTCGGAAACGACTTCGACAACGCCTACAAGCTCACTGGACCCGCCGGCGGCTCCGACTGGACGGACGTGGATGGGTTAGGCCCATACCCCGGCGAGGTCGGTCCCCCGGTTCTGTTCGCGATCGGAAACAAGACGGTGAACGAGGGGACCTGCCTCATCTTCACGGCGACCGCCGTCGCGCCCAATGGGAGCCCGGTGACGTTCTCCCTGTCCGCCGGGGCGCCTGCGGGGGCATCGATCACGACCGGAGGACAGTTCATCTGGTGTCCCACGGAGGCCCAGGGGCCCGGCGTGTACACGGTGACGGTCTGTGTGGTGGACAACGTGACCAACCTGATCGACTGCGAGACGATCGTCGTCACGGTTCTCGAGGTGAACCTGGCGCCGGTGCTCGCCGCGATCGGGAACAAGACCGGGGTCATCGGCGTTCCGATCACGTTCACGGTGACCGCGACGGACGCCGACCTTCCCGCGAACTCGCTCACGTTCTCGCTCGATCCCGGGGCGCCTGCCGGCGCGACGATCGACGCGACCACGGGAGTGTTCACGTGGGTTCCCATAACGAACGGAACGTTCCCGGTCACGATCCGGGTGACCGACAACGGCACGCCTCCGCTCAGCGATTCCGAGGCGATCTTGATCGTCCTTGGGTTCGGGCCCGCTTCTCCGGTGCTCCAGCCCATCCCGAACATGACGGTCGACGAAGGCGCCGTCCTGACCCAGACGATCTCCGCCTCCGACCCGAACAACTTGACGCTCACCTTCACCAAGATATCGGGGCCGCTCTGGATGACGGTCACGACGACCAGTCCGACGACCGGCCTGATCTCACTGGCCCCCGATTTCGCCTCCGCGGGCTCGTATACGGCCACGGTGCGGGCGAGCAACGGAGGCCTGTACGACGAGAAGTCGTTCCAGATCCTGGTCCGGAACGTCTGCCGCGCCCCGTTGGCGGACGCGGGGGGCCCGTACGCGGGGCCGGCCGGAATCCCGGTCGCGTTCGACGGAACGGGGTCGGCGGACCCGGACGGGGACGCGCTGGCCTACGCCTGGGATTTCGGCGATGGAACGACGGGGACCGGGGCGACCCCCAATCACTCCTACGCGCTGACCGGCCTCTATTTGGTCTCGCTCCACGTGACCGATCCGTGCGGGCTTTCCGACGATGACACCACGACGGCCAGCATCGTGCAGTGCAGCTCCGCCTACGCCTTCACGACGGGCGGAAACAGCAGGATCAACCTCGGGTCCGGAAAGCAGGCGTCGTGCATCCAGATCCAGCCGGTGAACGGGTCGTTCACGATCGAGAGCGTCGACCTGTCCTCGATCGTGATGCGCTCGAGCGGTACGGGCTCGGTGGAGGAGATCCACGCTCAGGGGACCAAGACCTCCCTGAGCGGCGATCGGAACAACGACGGCACCGACGAGATCGCGGCCTGCTTCACGAAATCGGATCTGCAGCAGCTCTTCTCGGGGCTGACCGGGACCGTCGACGTCGGCGTGACCCTGGAGGGAGATCTCCAGGGCGGGGCACGGTTCTGCACCGGGCTGACGCTCTCGGTGCGGGCGGGCGGGGGCGGGAACCTGGCGGCGAGCATCAGTCCCAATCCGCTCAATCCCTCCGCGGTGCTCACGTTCACGACTCAGGAGCGCGGTCCGCTCCTGGTCCAGCTCTTCGACGTGCGGGGACGGCTCCTCCGCACGCTGTGGGAGGAGAGCGACGCGGCCGCCGGATACCACGACGTGAGGATCGACGGAACGAGCGCGAACGGGTCGCGGTTGAGCTCCGGCATCTACTTCGTCCGGATCCGGGCAAGCATGGAGGAGGAGCGAAGGACGATCACCATCCTCAAGTAGATCCGGCTCCTCTTGTCTCAGGGAAGCGGGGCCCCGGCGACCCATGCCGGGGCCCCGTTCCTGTGCTAGAGTGCGCCCCGTGAGCCTGTATCGTCGCGGCGGAAAGCGGGTCCTCGACGTCGCGCTGACGCTGCTCGTCGCCCCGTTCGCGCTCCCGGTCATCCTCGTCGCCGCGGTCGCGATCAAGCTCGACTCGCCCGGTCCCGTCTTCCATCGCGCCATCCGCGTGGGGCGCGGGGGACGGAAGTTCACCTTCCTGAAGCTCCGGTCGATGCAGGTTGGCGCCGAGGAGCTGCGCGGACTCCTGCTCCACCTGAACCAGGCGGAAGGACCCGCGTTCAAGCTGCACAACGACCCGCGTGTCACGCGCGTGGGGAAGATCCTGCGCAAGGCGAGTCTGGACGAGCTGCCGCAGCTCTGGCACGTGGTGACGGGGGACATGAGTCTCGTGGGGCCGCGGCCGCCGTTTCCGGAGGAGGTCGAGCGCTACGAGCCTTGGATGCTGCGGCGTCTCGCGGTGCGTCCGGGGCTCACGTGCCTCTGGCAGATCCGGGGCCGGAGCGACCTCTCGTTCGACGAGTGGATGCGGCTCGACATCGAGTACGTGGAACGCCACTCGCTCGTGCTCGATCTCGAGATCCTGGTCCTGACCATTCCCGCGGTGCTCTCGGCGCGCGGCGCGTACTAGAGAGGAGTAGCGATGCGGATCCATCCCGTGATCCTGGCCGGCGGCCGCGGCGAGCGCTTCTGGCCGCTCTCCCGGCGCGCGCGCCCGAAGCAGCTCCTGCCGCTTCTCTCGGACCGGTCGATGCTCGCGGACACTCTGGCGCGCCTCGAACCGCTGGTCCCCGCATCCGCGGCGTGGATCCTCACGGCGCGCGACCTCGCGCCGGCCGTGCGCGCGGCCGTCCCGGGGATCCCCGCGCAGCAGGTGATCGGCGAGCCCCAGGGACGGAACACGGCCCCAGCGGTTGCGCTCGCATCCTGGTGGCTCCACGGCTCGGGCGCCGATGCGGTGGCGGTCGTCCTTCCCTCGGACCACCGAATCGAGCCGGCGAATGTCCTTCGGAGCGACATCGAGGACGCAGCCCAGGTCGCGCTCGAGCGGAGCGCGATCGTCGTACTCGGGATTCCGCCCACGCGCGCGGAGACCGGATACGGCTACATCGAGGCGGGGGAGGCGGTCGCGCCGGGATCGCGTGCGCGCCGCGTGGCCGCCTTCCGCGAGAAGCCGGACCGGGCCACCGCCGCGCGCTACGTCGCGGCCGGACACCTCTGGAACGCCGGAATGTTCCTCTTCCCCCCCGAGGTCATGCTGCGGGAGATCCGCTCGCACGCGCCCGAGATCGCGGCTGCGCTCGAGGGAATGCCGGAGCCGGGCGCCCCGGGGGCGGAGCGGGCGCTCGAGCGCTACTACGCCGCGGTTCCCTCGATCTCGATCGACTACGCTGTCATGGAACGCACCCGGAACGCCCTCGTTCTCCCGGCCCGGTTCGCCTGGGACGACCTGGGCTCCTGGTCCGCCCTGGGAGACGTGGGGGAGCGGGACGCGGCCGGCAACACGGTCCGGGGGCGGGCCCTCCTCGAGGACGCGAGCGGGACCGTGGTGTTCGCCGAGGAGGGGCTCGTGGCGGCGGTGGGCGTGCGGGATCTCGTGATCGTGAGGACGGGGGACGTCACCCTGGTCTGCCCGCGCGAGAGGGCCCAGGACGTGCGCGCCCTCGTCGAGCGGCTCAAGGGGGAGGCCGATGCGTCGGCGCTTCTCTAGGACCGCCGCGCTCGCCCTGATCGCGCTCCTCGGGTGCGCCCATGCTTCGGAGCGCCCTCCCGCGCCGTCGGAGCCGGCCCCGCCTGCTGGCAGCGCCGCGGGTGGCTCTCCGTCGGGCGGTGCCGCGGCGCCGTCCACGTCCACTACGGGCACTGCGGGACCTGCATCTGCCGGCGCCACCCTGGCTCCGCGGCTCGACCCGAGCGAGGAGGTCACGCCCGAGGAGCTGGGCTCGATCCCGGATCCGGTGCCCGGCGCCGGCAGCCCGACCCCGATCGAGAGCGCCCCGCTGGTGCCCGGCCTCGACTCGGCCGCGCCCTCCTCGCCCAGCGCCGGAACGGTGTCCGGCGGACCCGCCGCGTCCTCCGGGACGGGGACGACGAGCGCGGCGGGCATCTGGCGCGTGCAGGTGTTCGCGAGTCCCGACCGTGCCCAGGCGGACAAGGTCGGCCGCGAGGCGTCTGGCCGACTCGGCGTTCCGTACGTGCTCGATCGGGACGGCAATCTCGTGAAGGTTCGGCTCGGGAGCTTCGCGCGCGAGGAGGAGGCGCAGGCGCTCAAGGAGCGGGCCGTACGGAACGGCTATCCCGGCGCCTTCCGCGTGCTCGACCGCAGCGGAAGCTGATACACTCCCCGGCTCATGCGCGAGCTTCGCAAGGATCCCGTCGTGGGCCGCTGGATCATCCTGTCCTCCGATCGAAGGCTTCGCCCCTCCGATTTTTCCGAGCCCGACCCGGAGGCCGCGAACGGCGGGCCCGATTCCTGTCCCTTCTGTCCAGGACATGAGGCCCACACGCCGCCGGAGATCCTCGCCTACCGGGACGGCGGCGCCCCGAACGGGCCCGGCTGGACGACGCGGGTCTTCCCGAACAAGTTTCCCGCGCTCCGCGTCGAGGAGACGCTCGAGCGGAGCGGCGAGGGGCTCTACGACCGGATGACCGGGGTCGGCGCGCACGAGGTCATCGTCGAATCCCCCGAGCACGACCGGGACCTGAGCGAGCTCGAGGTCCCGCAGATCGAGCGCGTCCTCCTCGCCTACCGCGAGCGGATCCTCGATCTCCAGCGGGACACGCGCCTCCAGTACGTGCTGGTCTTCAAGAACGCCGGACGCCGGGCGGGCGCGTCGCTCGAGCACGGCCACTCGCAGCTCATCGCCACGCCGATCGTGCCCCGCGTGGTCACGGAGGAGCTGGAGGCGAGCCGCGCGCACTTCCGCGCGAAGGAACGGTGCGTCTTCTGCGACATGATCGATCACGAGCGCAGGGACGGGCGCCGCATCGTCCTCGAGAGCGACCGATTCCTCGCGATCGAGCCCTTCGCGCCGCGCTATCCCTTCGAGACCTGGATCCTTCCCCGCCGCCACCGGGCCGGCTACGAGACGGCGGAGCCCGAGGACTACGCGGCGTTCGCGTCCATTCTCAAGGAGACGCTCGGGCGCATCCGCCGCGCGCTCGACCGCCCGCACTACAACTACGTGCTCCACACGGCCCCCTGGGGCGGTGACGAGGGCGACTCGTATCACTGGCATCTCGAGATCATGCCCAAGCGCACGCCGGCCGCCGGGTTCGAGTGGGGCAGCGGCTTCCACATCAACCCCACCGCGCCCGAAGAGGCGGCGGAGTACCTGAGGGGGATCCGCTCGTGATGGCGCAGCGCTTCCGCGCGGCCCTGCTCGCGTCCGAATGCACGCCCTTCGCCAAGGTCGGCGGCCTCGGCGACGTGACCGGAGCGCTGAGCCGGGCGGTGGCCGATCTCGGGTGCTCGGTCGCCGTGTTCCTGCCTCGCTACGCGGATCTCAAGCTGCCGTCCGGGAGCGATCTCGAGCTGGTGGCGAAGATCGACGTCCCCGTGGGCGGCGAGGACCAGCCCGGACTCGTCTACCGCCTCCGGAGCCCAGGCTACCCGGCGCACCTCCACCACTTCTTCCTGGCGAACGAGACCTACTTCGGGCGGAAGGGGATCTACACCGATCCGGGGACGGGGGAGGAGTTCGCGGACAACGCGGCCCGGTTCGCCTTCTTCTCGCGCGGCTGCCTCGAGGCGATGCGCGCGACGGCGTACGTGCCCGACGTGATCCACGCCAATGACCACCAGACCTCGCTCGTGCCGGCCTATCTGAAGACGCTCTACGCGAGCGACGCCTTCTTCCAGATGACCGCGACCATCCTCTCCGTTCACAACCTCGGCTACCAGGGCGTGTACCCAGCCGAGGCGATGGCCATCGCCGGCTTCCCGGAGCGCTTCTTCTATCCGCTCTCGCCCTTCGAGTTTTGGGGCAAGATGAGCTTCCTCAAGGCGGGCCTCCAGTTTGCGGACCGCCTCACGACGGTGAGCGAGCGCTACGCGGAAGAGATCCAGTCGTCGGAGGCGTACGGCTTCGGACTGCAGGGCGTCCTCAACGCGCGCCGCGCGGACCTCACCGGCATTCTCAACGGCATCGACGTGAAGGAGTGGAACCCCCGGACCGATCGGGCCATCGCGGCCCGCTTCGACGGTGAGGCGCTCGATGGAAAGGGGCTCTGCAAGGCGGCCCTGCTCGAGGAGCTTGGGCTCGAGGTCGGCGCGGGAGGGCCGCTCTTTGGAATCATCGCCCGTCTCGTGGATCAGAAGGGCTTCGATCTCGTCGAGGCCGCGGCCGAGCGGCTCTTCGCGCTCCCCGCCACCTGGGTGGTGCTCGGGCAGGGGGCCGCGCGCTACGAGAGCCTCTTCCGCGAATGGGCACGGCGGCGCCCCGACCGCGTGGCCTACCGGGCGGAATTCAACGATCCTCTCGCGCACCGGATCGAGGCCGGCTCCGATTTCTTCCTGATGCCCTCTCGCTACGAGCCCTGCGGCCTGAACCAGATGATGAGCATGCGCTACGGCACCGTGCCGGTGGTGCGCGAGACGGGGGGGCTCGCGGACACGGTGGAGCCCTTCGGCCCCGGGGACCTCGCGTCCGGGACGGGAATCGTGTTCCGCCCCTACACCCCCGAGGCGCTCCTCGACGCGATCCATCGGGCACTCGCTCTCTACGGGGATCCGGTCTCCCTGGCCCGCGCACGGCGGAACGGCATGGCGCAGGACTTCTCCTGGGAGCGATCCGCGCGGAAGTACGTCCAGCTTTACCGGCAGGCCAACGGCGCCAAGCGCATGGGGAGCGGATTCGGCCGCTGGCTCGAGGCGGTGGAGCGTGGAGAAGGCGCCGAGGCGGAGACGCCCAGCTCGGGCCCAGGGTGGGAGCCCCCGGTCTAGGCGCGGCGCCCCGGCCGGGGGGTCGCTTGACGCCCCCGTCGCGGGCGGTTTAGAATGGCCACCGCTTCGCCGAACATTGGTACACCTTCGAGCGGAAGTAGCTCAGCCCGGTAGAGCCCCACCTTGCCAAGGTGGTTGTCGCGGGTTCAAATCCCGTCTTCCGCTCCATTTTTTTGCCCCCCGGACGTCCCGTTTTCCCTCGTATTTCTTGCTCTCTCCCCGGGGGAGTGGTAGTTATCCACCCGGCGCCGACGTGGTTTCGGATCGGCGAACGCACACGAAAGGAGAGGTGCATGCCAGCAAAGAAGCGCGCCAGCAAGCCCGCGACGAAGAAGAAGACTGCCGCGAAGCGCAAGCCGAACGCAGCGTTCATGAAGCCGCTGATGCCGTCGGGGCCCCTCTCTGAGGTGATCGGCGGGAAGGCGCTGCCGCGCACCGAGGTCACGAAGAAGCTCTGGGCGTACATCAAGAAGAACAAGCTTCAGGACAAGACCAAGCGCACGATGATCAATGCGGACGACAAGCTTCGGGTCGTGTTCGGCGGCAAGCGCCAGGTGAGCATGTTCGAGATGACGAAGCTCGTCTCGAAGCACCTGAAGTAAACGCCACCTCCACCGATTCCATTTTTGGCGCCCCGCCGCTCACGCGGCGGGGCGTTTCGTTTGGGGAGCGGAGCAAGTCGCCGATCGCGCGGGGACACCGCGCCTTGCGGATGGCGCGGCTTGACACGGACGACGGTGTCGTTATCCTCACCCGACCTTGCATGCGGCCCGCCG
>JAEHDN010000248.1 GCA_016880395.1 Candidatus Eiseniibacteriota bacterium | reverse complement strand
GCCGCCGGTACAGGACATCGCCGGCCGGCTCGGTACGGAGCTGGGCTGCCCCCCCTTCGAGCCGGTCGTCTTCGCGAGGCACGGCATGCCGAGCCCTTCGAGGCCGCGCCGCACGAGGAGCGCGGTCTCGATGACCTGGTTGAAGGTGGCCTTCGGCACCGGATCGAGGTCGAAGTGGAGGTAGTCGGGTCGGTCATAGTCGTCGCAGCGCGCGTACCACGGGTTCAGGTCGATGCATCCGAGATTGATCACCCAGAGAAGCGACGGCAAGTCCTGCACGATCGGGAAGTCGATGACGTTCCCCGAGCCATGCGGGATGCGGCAGGTCCGGATCCAGTCCGGACGCGGCGAGGGGGCGCGCTTCATGAAGAAGAACTCCCCGTGCGCGCCGTTCGGATAGCGCTTCATCACCATGGCGCGGTCGGCGAGATGCGGCAGGAGGAAGGGAGCGATGCGAGCGTAGTACTGGAGCAGGTCCCGCTTGGCGATCCCGAGCTCGGGCCAGAAGGGCTTGTCGAGGTTCGTGAGGCGGACGATCTTGCCGCCGAAATCGATCTCGACGTCGCGGACGCCGCTCGGGATCGCGATGGTGGTCGCGCCACGGCGGGGCGGGCCCTTGGCCGGCTTCGCCTTCGTCTTGGGCGGGCGCTCCGCTCGGCGTCCCGCGGTCGTACGGGCCTTCGCCCGCGCCGGGGTCACCGGAGCGGCTCGAGCCTCGGCGGCCGAGGGCCGTGCCGTACCGCGCCCGCGATCGGGACGTACTCCAGCTCCGCGCGCCGTTCCACGCAGCGAAGGAGGAGCCCGCCGCGGCTCATGTCCCCTCGCCCCACGAACTCGGCCGGGAAGCGAAGCCTGCCGTCCAGATGCCGCTCGATCACATCGACGTACTTCCCCGTCGCGATGCTCCCGAGGAGGACGACGCGATCCTCCCCGGAGAGAGAGGCCGCGAGGGCGGCCGCGTGCGTCTCGAGCGGCGCGCGGAAGCGAGGCTCGTCGGGTGTGACGCCCACCTCGGCG
Source organism: Candidatus Eiseniibacteriota bacterium (assembly GCA_016880395.1). GTDB lineage: Bacteria > Eisenbacteria > RBG-16-71-46 > SZUA-252 > SZUA-252 > WS-9. The sequence goes on along the minus strand of JAEHDN010000248.1, from coordinate 1,576 downwards.
ATCGCGCGGAGATCGTCCAGCGTGACGACGAGATCGGGATCGATCAGCCCGTGGCCCGGCGTGATGACGAGCACGCCGTGAGGCGTCCCCGAGGTTCGTGCAAAGGCGCGCCCGTAGGCGAGCTTTCCGCGGAAGTAGAGCCCGCTCAGGAAGGCGAACACCTCGCCGATCGGGGCGCCGGCCCCTCGCAGCTGAAGTGCCATCGGAAATGAGGCCTCGTCCCGGAACAGGAGCTGGGCACGCCGTCCGCCGCAACGAGCGGGCGACAGGAGGAATACGGTTTGCGCGCTTGAAGCTTCTGCGTCCATCATGACTTCCGGACTCCCTTTCGTCGCGTCGCGGGGTCGCATCTAGCGGCAATGCTCCAGGAAGCGCGCTGCGAGCTTGGGGCCGGTTCCCGCGTCCTCGTGCTTGAAGAAGACGAAGGCCTCCTTCCACGACTCGCCCCGCACGCGATCGGCCCACGACTTGAGATCGGCGTCCTCGTATACCACCCGGCGCATGCGCAGATAGCCCCAGTCGGCGGTCGATACGAACGGCGGGTCGCCCGGCTCGCCGGTATCCGCGACGCACCACGCCGCGCCCCGCTCGCGGAGGGCGTTGTAGACCTCGTCGTCATGCCACGAGGCATGGCGGAATTCGAACGCGGCGCGCGCCGTCATCTGCGCGAGGAAATCCCGGAGCCTGGGAACGTCCTTCTTCATGTTGGGCGGGAGCTGGACCAGGAAGGGGCCCAGCTTGGACCCGAGCGTGCCGGCGGTACGCAGCAGGTACTCGACCGAATCCTGGACGTCCTTCAGCCGCTTGTCGTGCGTGATCCGCTTCGAGGCCTTGAGCACGAACGAGAAATCCTCGGGCACCTCCGCCGCCCAGCCCTCGAGCGTGATGAGGTTCGGCATGCGGTAGAACGTGTTGTTCACCTCGACCGTCGGAAAGCGCTCGGCGTAGTAGCGGAGCATGTCCTTCGCCGCGAGCTTCTCGGGATAGAAGTGACCCTTCCACTCCTTGTACGACCATCCGCTCGTGCCGGCTCGTATGCGCATGCGTGCTCCTGGGTCCGTGCTATCGGGGCAGGCGCTCCGCCCACCCATCCATGGTACGCGTCAGCTCGTCCATCACGTCAGCCTGAGTTCGGCCCGACCGCTTCAGCACGTCGAAGCCGTGGTCGGCCCCCTCGATGACGTGGAGGGTCGCGCGCTCGCCGAGCCGCTCGATCACCGGTCGCAGGAGGGGCAGCTCGGCCAGCTTGTCGCGGGTTCCCTGGAGGAAGAGCATCGGCACCGAAACCTGAGAGAGGTGCTCGGCCCTGGTGGTTCCGGGAGATCCAGCGGGATGGAGCGGGAAGCCCACGAAGGCGATCCCCTGCACGCCCGGCAGCTCCTCCTTCGAGGCGGCGAGCGAGGTCATCCGGCCGCCCATCGACTTCCCCCCGGCGAGGAGCGGGAGATCCGGCTCGGCCTCGCGGGCCGTCTGGACCGCCGCGCGGACCGTGGCGAGGAGGATCGGCTGCGGATCGATCCGCCGCGACCTGGCCTCGACGTACGGGAACTGGTACCGGAAGGTCGCGATCCCGCGT
>JAEHDN010000247.1 GCA_016880395.1 Candidatus Eiseniibacteriota bacterium | reverse complement strand
TCGGAGCGGGCGCAGGTGCCGTCGTGGGGGGCGTCATCGGGCACGCGGCCGGCTCCACGGCCACGGGTGCCGTCATCGGTGCGGCCGTCGGTGGCGCGGCGGGCGCGATCATCGGCCACCAGATGGACAAACAGGCCCAGGAGCTGCAGCAGAATATCCCCGGGGCCGTGGTGCAGCGCGTGGGCGAGGGGATCACCGTTACCTTCGCGTCGGGACTCCTGTTCGACTTCGACTCGGATGCGGTCCGGGGCAGCGCGCGCTCCAACCTGAATACGCTCGCGGAGAGCCTCGAGAAGTACGACAACTCCGATCTCCTGATCGTCGGCCACACGGACGACGTGGGCACGGGCGCCTACAACCAGGACCTCTCGGAGCGTCGCGCGTCGTCCGCTGCGGACTACCTGCGGTCCCGCGGCGTGAGGCGTAGCATCCGCACGGTCGGGCGCGGAGAGGACGAGCCCATCGAATCCAACGCGACCGAGGAGGGGCGGAGCAAGAACCGACGCGTGGAGGTCGCGATCTACGCGAGCGAGGAGTTCCGGGATCAGGCGGCGGAGCAGGCGGCGAGCCGGTGAGCCGCGGCCGCGCGGGCCGGGCGGCTCGCGCCGCTCCGCTTTGAAGCACGCGGCCTAGGCGGTGGGAACGGGAGCCTCGCTCGCGGGGCTCCCCGCCGCAACCGGCCGCACCTTGGCGGCGCAGAGCTTGGCGCGGATCCGCGCCTCGCCCACGTCGTCTCCCCACGCGAGCGCCACGCCCATGCGTCGCCGCGCGAAGGACTCCGGCTTTCCGAAGAGTCGGAGATCGGTCTGGGGCACGCGCAGCGCCCCGTCGACTCCCTCGAAGGTGATCCCCTTGGCGTCGAGAGCGCCGTACACGACCGCGCTCGCGCCCGGCGTCCGGAGCGCGGTGTTCACAGGGAGGCCGAGGATCGCGCGCGCGTGGAGCTCGAACTCACTCTGCGCCTGTGTCGCCATCGTCACCATGCCGGTGTCGTGCGGCCGGGGGCTCACCTCGCTGAACCAGACGTGGTCCCCCTTCACGAACAGCTCCACCCCGAAGATCCCGCGTCCGCCGAGGTCGTCGGTCACGCGCCTCGCGATGTCGCGCGCGCGCGCCAGGGCCACGTCGCTCATCGCCTGGGGCTGCCAGCTCTCGACGTAGTCCCCGCGCACCTGCACGTGGCCAACAGGCTCGCAGTACGAGGTCCGGTTTCGCCCCGTGTCGTCCAGCGAGCGAACCGTGAGGAGCGTGATCTCGTAGTCGAAGCGGATCATCTCCTCGACGATGACGCGGCCCCGCTTCACGCGCCCGCCGCTCTGCGCGTACTCCCACGCCCGATCCACGTCGTCGGGCCCCGCGATCACCGACTGGCCCTTGCCCGAGGAGGACATGACCGGCTTCACGATGCAGGGGAAGCCGAGCCGCGCCGCCGAGGTTCGCAGCTCGCCGCCGCTCTCCGCGAACTCGTAGCGCGACGTGGGCAAGCCGAGCGTCTCGGCGACCAGGCGGCGAATCCCCTCGCGGTTCATCGTGAGCTGCGTCGCGCGCGCGGTGGGGATGACGGTCGCGAGACCGTCGGCCTCGATGCGCGCCAGCTCGTCGGTGGCGATCGCTTCGATCTCCGGCACGACGAAGTGGGGGCGCTCCGCTTCGACCACGGCGCGAATCGCGGCCGCGTCCGTCATGTCGACGACGTGGGCGCGGTGCGCGACCTGGTGCCCGGGAGCGTTGGGGTAGCGATCCACGGCGATCGTTTCCACGCCGAGCCGCTGGAGCGCGATCAGGACCTCTTTCCCGAGCTCTCCGGCGCCGAGGAGCATGACGCGCGTCGCGCCGGGCGTGAGGGGGGTGCCGATGCGCATGGATCCTCCGGACAAATGGGTGGGCGCGTGCCGAAGCCGGGACTCTAGCCGGTCAGGCCTTGCGCGTCCACGCTCCGAACATGAGCGGAAGCATCTGCACGGCGCGGTGGCGCACGGCCTCTTCACGCAGCCGGTCGGCGAGCGTGTCGACGCCGATCTCCTCGGGGGTCGCCCCGGTCAGCCGGTCGAGCATCGGCAGGAGACTTCGCGCGGTCTCCGCCACGTACTCGAAGCCAGGCCAGTCGGGACCGCCCCCGAGCGGGGCTTCGAGGCGGAACTGCGGCGCGGGAAGTCCCGCGTCCAGGTAGGTCGCGTAGAGCTTCGTCCCCATGCGCATCTCCGCGCCGGGTCCTCCGGGCGGAGGGACCAGCCATCGGTGGACCTGCCGGTCCAGCTCGGTCGGCGGAAACGTCGCCGGGGGGTACGTGAAATCGTTCTCGTGGAACGCGACGATTCCTCCGACCCGCAGCCGGGCGGCGGCGTCCCGGACGAGCGCCACGGGGTCGGGCACGTGCATGAGCACCCATCGTCCCACCACCGCGTCGAAGTCGCGGTCGGTGACCGCGTCCTGGAAATCTCCGGCCAGGAACTCGACGTTGCGCCACCCGGCCGTCGCGGCGCGCGCGCGGGCCGTGTCGAGGATCTCTGCGTTCCGATCCACGCCGATCACCCGGCCCGTGGGGCCGACGAGATCAGCGACGAGCAGGGAGACGTCTCCGGCTCCGCTCCCGACGTCGAGCACCTTCATACCGCGCCCGAGTCCGGCCGCTTCGAAGAACCGCCGCGTGATGGGGCCGTAGATCTGATGCTGCAGGATGAGCCGGCGCGTCTCGTGGTCCGAGTGGCCGAGCATGTAGCCACGTTCCATGGACCGGAGCGTAGCACGGCCTGCCGTCACCGCAACCCGGTGGGGCCCCACCCATGGCCGTCGTGTCCACGCGGGCCGCGTTGACGTCCACGGCGAGGCGGGCGTAGGCTTGTAGTCTCGATAGCACGGCAACCGGCACCCCATCTCGCGAGGTGAACCATGCGCTCCCACCGCCGGAATC
>JAEHDN010000246.1 GCA_016880395.1 Candidatus Eiseniibacteriota bacterium | reverse complement strand
TCACAATCCGCGCAACCACGAGCACCACGACTTGCAGCACGGGCCAAGCCCGAACGTCGCGCCGGGCAGCGTCTCGGGCTCGACCGGCAGGGCGGCCGGCTCCCTGGCGATGGGCTCCGCGAATCCGGGACGACAGCCGGTGCTGAGCTACTCGATTGCCCGGCGCGCGCGGGTGACGCTGAACATCTACGACGTGCAGGGACGGCTCGTACGAACGCTGATCGATCAGGACGCCGCAGCGGGGGACTTCCGCGCCGCGTGGGACGGAAGGAGCGAGTCCGGCGAGCCGGTGGGAGACGGGGTCTACATGGCCCGGCTGGCGGCCGACGGAGCGGTGGTGGATTCGCGGAAGATCGTGATCCGGTAGGCGCTGGCTGAAGCGGTGGCGGGGAAGGCGAGCCCTCGGCGAAACGGGGGCTCTACTTCCCTCCGCCCTTCGTTCCGCGCACCATCAGGATCGGGACCTCCGTCAGGTGCCGGAGCGCGTTCGCGGTCGTGCCGTGGATGATGTCGCCGAGCCCGCGGTGTCCGTGGGTCGCCATGGCGATCAGGTCGCAGCGCTCCCGCTCCGCCGCCGCGGCGATCTCGTGCGCTGGATCCCCCGCGGCCAGCACGGCTTCCGCCTTCAATCCCTCCGTCTCGAGGCTCTCACGCGTCTGCGTCAGATAGGCACGGTCCTCGCGTATCTCCTCGGACTCGCGGAGGTCCAGATTGGCGATGTTCCGCGCCACCCATCCGTCCGCCACGTGGACGAGCACGAGCGTCGATCCGCAGAGCCTCGCCAGGGCTCGCACGTGTCCGAGAATGGCGTCGTCGTAGGAAGAGTGCTCGAGCGGGACGAGAATGCGCCTGTACATCAGCTTCCTCCCCGGAAGGTCTGGACCAAGAGCCACACGTTGAGCGCGGCGATCGTGATCGCCACGGTGTACGCGAGCACCTTCAGCCAGGCCGGGTTCACGAACTCACCCATCTTGAGCCGATCCGAGGTGAATCGCACGAGCGGGAAGACCGCGAACGAGAGCTGAAGGCTGAGGATCACCTGGCTCAGGATGAGGAGCTGGGCCGTCCCGCTCTGCCCGAAGAAGATCGCCGTCAGGGCGGCCGGAATGATCGCGATGAGGCGCGTGATCAGGCGGCGCAGCCAGGGGCGAATCCGGATGTTGAGGAATCCTTCCATCACGATCTGCCCGGCCAGTGTCCCCGTGAGGGTCGAGTTCTGCCCCGAGGCAAGGAGCGCGAACGCGAAGACGGCGCTGGCTCCGGCCACGCCCAGGAGCGGCGTCAAGAGCTTGTATGCATCCTGAATCTCGGCCACCCCTGCGTGCCCCGTCGTGTGGAACGTGGCGGCCGCCACGATGAGGATCGCCGCGTTGATGAAGAGGGCGAAGCTCAGCGCGATGGTCGAGTCGATGAAGGCGTACTTCACCGCCATGCGCTTGCCGGCGGGAGTCTCCTCGTAGCGACGCGTCTGTACCACCGAGGAATGCAGGTAGAGATTGTGCGGCATCACGGTCGCGCCGAGGATGCCGATCGCGATGTAGAGCTTCCGCGGGTCGGCGAGGATCTCCCCGCTGGGGATGAAACCCGTCATGACCCCGGGGAGATCCGGCCGCGCGATCAGGATCTCGAACAGGAAGCAGCCGGCGATCGTCCCGATGAGCGCGATCACGAGCGCTTCGACGAGCCGGAAACCCTTGTTCTGGAGGTAGAGGATCAGGAGCACGTCCAGGGCCGTGATCGCGATGCCCCACGGCAGCGGAATCCCGAACAGGAGGTTCAAGGCGATCGCCGAACCGATCACCTCGGCCAGATCGCAGGCCGCGATCGCCAGCTCGCAGATCACCCAGAGAAAAATGGAGACCGGTCGCGAGTAGTGGTCGCGGCAGGCCTGGGCCAGGTCGCGCCCGGTCACGATGCCGAGCTTGCTGGAGAGCCCCTGGAGGAGGATCGCCATGAGATTGGATATCAGGATGACGCTGAGGAGCGTGTAGCCGAACGCCGAGCCTCCCGCGAGGTCGGTCGCCCAGTTGCCGGGGTCCATGTACCCCACGGCCACGAGGTAGCCCGGGCCCGCGAACGCGAGCGCGCGGCGCCACCAGGATCCGGTGGCGACCGGGATGGTGCGGTATACCTCGGCAAGGCTCGGTGCGATCCGCGGCTGACGCCATCCGGGCTCCGCCTGCAGCGTGGGCGGAGGAGTGGCGGACGCCTTGTCCTGGCTCAAGCCACCCAACCCTTGCCACGGCGGACGTTCGAGGCCACGCTCGCGACGGTCTGAGCGACGCGCCATGCGGTCCGCGCGTTCTCGAAGAGGCCCGCGCGACGCGGCTCGCCGCGGTGCGACGGCGATCGTTTACCGGAGCGCCCCCCGCGCCCACGAGTCGCCATCCAGAGCGCCCCGAGCCCGGTTGCAATCCAGGGCACGTGGCGTTGGAGCATGCCCACGATCGCGACGGCGCGGTCCACGCCTTCGAGCGGTCCGCGCCAGACGTCGACACAGCGAGCGATCTCCTCGCGGTGGGCGTCGGACTGGCCGATCAGCTCCCGGCGGCGCGCGAGCAGGGCGTCGAGGGACGCACTCATGGCCCGCCCCGCAGCTTCTCCAGGTCCTTCCTCAGCTCGCCGATGGTCGCGGCGAGGAAAGGAGGCCTCGTCTTGAACCAGTGGCGCACCCAGAGCGCGCAGCCGAACGCGGCCCCGAGCAGGACCAGCGCCGCCATGCCGACCGCCATGGCGCGGGCCGATTCCGGCACGACGAGCACGAGGAAGATCGCGCCCATGAGGAGGCCCGCCTGAAGGAACACGATCGCGGCCGCGCCGACAATGACGAGCCGCATGCGGCGGGAGTGCTCGATCGCCATGTCGTTGGAAAGGAGCTCGAGCCGGGTCTGGACGAGCCCGACCGTGCTCCCGATCAGCCGGCCGAGCGAGGCGAGCAGCCCCGGTCGATCCTCTTCAGTGTCGATGGCCATGCGTGGGATCAACGCCTCGCTATGATGAGTCCGACGACCAGTCCCGCCGCGGCCGCGATGCCGACCGCGTTCCAGGGATGGTCGTGGACGTACTCATCCGCCGTCTTGGCGGCGTCCTTGGCGCGATCCACGACGACGTCGTCGAGACTCGCGATCTTCGCGCGGGCGCGCTTCAGGGTCTTCTCGGCGCGGGCGCGGGCGGCGCCGACGCGCTCGCCGGCGGCCTCCGCCGTCGCGTGGAGCAGCTCTTCCGCGTCGGCGATCACCGCCTTGAGATCCGCCACGAGCTGCTCGCGCGCGGTGGTCGGTGTCGTGCTCTCGTCCATGACTCGGCTCCTCGCTGTGCTTCGGCACGGCGTGCCGGGAGGGCACGCCGTGCGTGTTGAGATTACGCGGGCTGGGGACTCGCGGCCGCGATGGCCTTGCCGAAGCTCCGCGCCTTGAGCGCGAGCATGACCAGGGCGATCCCCGCGAGGATCGACCAGAGCCCGATGACCGTGAGGAGTGCCAGCGCCCCCGCCCCCGGGCGCGCGAACATGATCACGCCAAAGAGGACG
>JAEHDN010000031.1 GCA_016880395.1 Candidatus Eiseniibacteriota bacterium | reverse complement strand
TGCCATCACAAGACGGCGGTCATCCAGAAGCCCGAGACGTGCGCGCCGTGCCACGGCGGCGTCAAGACAGGGACGGTGAAGAGCTTCCGCGGCGCGTTCAGCCACGCGGTGCACATCGACGACGCCGAGAAGACATGCGCCGATTGCCACGATCTCTCGGTGGCTCCTCCGGCCCTCAAGAAGGAAGCCTGCAAGGAGTGCCACGACGACTAGGTTCCCATACGCGACCTGAGCCGGGCGACCGCCTCCGTACGGCGGTGCGCCGAGAGCTTCGCCAGGGTGTTGTGCATGTGGTTCTTCACGGTCGCGGGACTGATCCCGAGCCGCTCCCCGATCCCCTTGTTCGTGAGCCCCTGCTCGGCGAGCGCGAGGACCTGGAGCTCGCGGGGCGTCAGCGCGGTCTCCCCCGACATCCTCCGGCCCGGCGCCGACTCGCTCAGCCTCCGGATCAGAGCCGTGGCGATGCGCGGCGGACAATGGAACTCGCCACGAAGCGCCGCGTCGACGATCTCCACGACATCGGAGCTCGTAGCCTCGGCCGGCACGAATCCCGTCAGGCCCGCCTCGAAGAGGGCGAGCAGCTCGCCCTCGGTGCCTTCCCGATTGAGCGCGATCAGCTTGAGGGATGGATTCGAGGCATGCAGACGGCAGACCAGGGAGGTCAGCTCGATCGGCGGGAGATCGAGAAGGACGATGTCGGGCGGCTTCTCGAGCAACCGGTGGAGGGCGGCCTCGTCGCCGGGAGCGATCTCCTCGATCGCGTAGTCCTGACGGACGCGCAGGACGTGGAGCAGACCCTCACGATAATGGCGCGCCCACACGACCACGGCGATCCGTGGGAGGTTCGGGGCTTGGGCCGAAGCATGGACCGGGCTGCCTCCCCGGATCGGAAGAGCGGGCGGATCTGGCTCTGGGTCGCGCATACAGTTCCCTCGACGGTCCCCCCACGGGACGTGAATGGCAGGGCGTGGACCTCATGAACGGAACGGGCTCTGCGGGCATAGCGATCCGGCGGATGAAACGGAGTGCGGATGTGTGGACCCTCAGTCCCGCCGCGGGCGAAGCGACGGGAGCGAAGCACCCCCGAGGGAGATTGCAGCGTAGGACGCTCCCCGGACCCAAGGCAAGCGGAAACGTGGCTTGGGGGTCAGTACTCCGCGAAGGCGTCGTCCGGGTAGCAGTAGAGCCACTGCTCCCCCGGCTCCGCCGATGCGACGACGGGATGTCCCACCTTGCGGGCGTGGGCGCTCGCATGGCGATTCGGAGAGGAATCGCAGCACAGTGTGCTGCCGCACTCCTGGCACGTGCGCAGATGGACCCAGCGGTCCCCCGTCTTGACGCACTCGTCGCACTGCTTCTTCTTCGGGTGCTTGACCGACTCGATCGCCTCCAGGTGGGCGCACGTGTCGCTCATGTCGCTCTCCTCCGCTCGAGATCGTCGCGATTCCAGCCGGCCAGCCGGGCGCTCGCGTCATAGGTGGTGTTCAGGAACGCCGCCAGCTCCGCCGCGGGATCCGCGGAGAGCCGGACTGCGTCGTACGGAAGGATGAATTCCCCCATCTCCCGATGAAAGTAGGCCGCGGCCGGCTCGACGGCCGCCCCGGGCAGCCCCTCGGGGGCCGGCGCCGCGTACGCATAGAAGGCGGCCTCCTGGACGGGGCCACTGCCCGGCCAGAAGCCATGGCTGATGACCTCGTGCGAGTAGGACTCGCGCGTGACGCGGTCGGCTCCAGGCCGTTCGGGCGCGCGCCGCCCCGAGAATCGCGTGACCGCGAGGTCGAAGCTCCCCCAGAAGAAGTGGACCGGACTGGACTTCCCGACGAAGCCACACCGGAAGCTCTCGAAGACCGGCTTCATGGCCAGGAGAGCCATCCAGAAGGCGTGGGCCGCCTCGGAGTCGTAGGAATGGTGGACCACGTCCTCCGTGAACCGGATGGGATCGGGAATCTCGACCGGCATGGGCCAGATTCGCACCTCGACGCCGAGCTCCCGGAGCGCCTCCATCGTGCGCGCGTAGAAATCGGCCACGGTGCGCGGCTCGAGCGGGATGAGACGACGGGTCCCGTCCGACACCTCGATCCG
>JAEHDN010000245.1 GCA_016880395.1 Candidatus Eiseniibacteriota bacterium | reverse complement strand
GCCGCGCTCGATCCGAGCCCGCGCGCGACCGGAATCTTCGAGCGGATGGTGAGCGCGACCGTCGGCACCGGCTGCTTCGCGAGCCGGCAGATCTCCCGGAACGCGTTCAGGATCGGATCGCGGTGCGGATCGAGCACGAGATCGGCCCCCTCGCCCCTGCGCTCGATCCGGAATCCCTCGGGGATCCGGCGAGCCGTCGCGACGAGGTGGAGCCGGAGCGCGAGCCCGAGGCAGTCGAAGCCCGGGCCGAGGTTCGAGGTGGAGGCGGGCACCATCACCCCCCACTGACTGAAGCCGGCCGGCTGGCGGGCGCTGCCCCGCGACGGCGCGCGCGCGCTCATCCGAGGAGCGCCCGCCGGAGCTCGGCCACGTCCGCGCCCACGGTCTCCACCTTCGGCGAGACCTGCACCGCGCGCTCGGGATCCTTGAGGCCGTGACCGGTCAGGGTGCAGACCGCGGTCCGCGCTCCCTCGAGCGCGCCCGTCGGGCCGAGCTTGAGCAGTCCCGCGACGCCCGCGGCCGACGCGGGCTCGACGAAGACACCCTCGAGATCCGCCAGCGCGCGGTATGCGGCGACGATCTCATCGTCGCTCACCATGTCGATGAGGCCCCGGGACCGGTCGCGCGCGTCGAGGGCGCCCGCCCAGGACGCGGGATTGCCGATCTTGATGGCCGTCGCGAGAGTCTTTGGCTCGAGCACGCGCGCACCACGCACGATCGGGGCCGCCCCCTCCGCTTGGAAGCCCATCATCCGCGGCGTCCCGCCTCCGTCGCGCGCGCTCCGCTCGAGGTAGCCCTTCCAGGTCGCCGTGATGTTGCCCGCGTTCCCCACCGGAAGCGCGTGAACGTCGGGCACGCGGCCTCCGAGCTGGCGGACGATCTCGAAGGCGATGGTCTTCTGCCCCTCGATCCGGTCAGGGTTGATCGAGTTCACGACCACGGCCGCGCCCTCCTCGCCCAGCTCGCGCACCAGCTCGAGCGCGCGGTCGAAATTCCCTCGCACCGCGAGCACGCGCGCGCCGTGGACCATGGCTTGCGCCAGCTTTCCGAGCGCGATCTGCCCGTCGGGAATCACGACCGCGCATCGCAGCCCAGCCCGCGCGGCGTAGGCCGCCGCCGAGGCCGAGGTGTTGCCCGTCGAGGCGCAGAGGACGACCTTCGCACCCGAGGCGTGCGCGCGCGACACCGCCACCGTCATGCCGCGGTCCTTGAAGGAGCCGGTCGGGTTCATCCCCTCGAACTTGAGATAGACCTCGAGCCCCGGCGCGATCCGGCCGGCGAGCGCGGGAGCGGGGATGAGGGGCGTGTTCCCCTCGAGCAGGGTGACGACCGACGCGTCCGGAACGGATGGCAGGAGGTCAGGGAACTCGCGGAGGAGCCCGCGCCAGGCGCTCAAATGTCGAAGATCCGGATGGCGCGCGGCTTCTTGCGGATGGCGGGCAGCGAGGCGATCGCCAGGACGGCGTCCCGCACGTCCCGGTCGCGCGCGTCGTGAGTGAGCATGGTGATCGAGGACTCGCCGCGCACGCCCGGCTCCTGGAACATCTGGGCCACGCTCACGCCGGCCCCGCCGAGGCGGTGCGCCACCTGGGCGAGCACGCCCGGCCGGTCCTCCACGATGAGACGGATGTAGTACTTGGTGCGCACGTCGTCCGGGGACAGGCTCGACAGCTCCTCCTCCTCGCGCGCGGCGCGGCGGCGCGCCTGGGGCCGCGGCGGCGCCCCGCGCTCGGAGGCTCGCCCGAGCTCGCGGGCGAGCGTCAGCACGTCGCCGAGCACGGCCTGCGCGGTGGGAAAGGCGCCGGCCCCCTTGCCGTAGAAGAGCATGGAGCCCGAGGCCTC
>JAEHDN010000030.1 GCA_016880395.1 Candidatus Eiseniibacteriota bacterium | reverse complement strand
TGGAGCGCCGTCTGCGACTCGAGATCTCCCGGATCGACGCGACAGACGGCCTGGTAGTAGCTACCGGCCTCGACGTGATGCCCCTCGTGCGCGAGAATCCCGCCGAGCGCCTTCAGGGCGACGACGTTCTCGCGATCGAGCTCGAGCGCCGACTGGAACTCGGCACGGGCGAGGCCGAGCTGCCCGTCGGCCAGGTAGGCGCGGCCGAGAACGATGTGGTCGCCGACACCCCGTCCCGGACGGTGGCGGCGGTCCTCGCAGAGCGCGATGGCTTCCTCGAGGCGGCCGTCCTCGACGAGGCGCTCGGCATGTGGCAGGTAGAGCGCGGAGGCCGGGTCGCGGGCGATGATCTCCTCGACCGGCAGCGCCGTCTCCTGGCGCGCGTCGACCCTCATGGGTTCCCTCCCGTATGACGGACCAGACTTCGCACGACCCGTCGAAGGGTGGTAAGCGCTGGCAGTGTAAAGAGTTTTGATTCGCCGATCGCGGGGCACAATACCATCCGCACGCCGGATCGTCCACGCTTCTTGTCTCGCGCGAGCGCTTTCCAGAATGCCTCGCCCGGCTCCCGCCGGAAGCGAGTGGGCAGTCCGAGCCTCGCGAGGAGCGTCTCGGCCTCCATCGCGTCCACCGGATCGAGCCCGACTTCGAGCACGCTGAGCCGCAGCGCCGCCGCCATGCCAATCGAAACCGCTTCACCGTGGAGGTGGCTCCGATACCCCGACGCCGCCTCGAGCGCGTGGCCCACCGTGTGGCCGAAGTTGAGTGCGAGCCTGGCTCCCTGATCGCGCTCGTCCGCCTCCACGGTCGCCGCCTTCGCCGATGCGGCGGCGCGGATGAGTGGAGCGACGAGCGAGGGCCGCGGGACGCGCGTCCCCGCGCGCGCGAGCCCCTCGAGCCGCGGGAGGAGATGCGGCCGCGCGATCATCCCGATCTTCGCGATCTCGGCGAGCCCGGCGCGGTACGCGCGTGGCGTGAGCGTGCGCAGCGTGTCGATGTCCGCGAAGACGGCGAGGGGATGATGGAAGGCGCCGATGAGATTCTTGCCCGACGCGAGGTTCACCCCCACCTTCCCGCCGATCGCCGCGTCCGCCTGACCGATGACGGTCGTGGGAAAGGCCACCCAGGAGATGCCGCGCGCGTAGGATGCGGCCGCGAATCCGGCGACGTCGGAAACCACTCCGCCCCCGAGGGCCACCACGATGGCGTCGCGTCCCAGTCCCATGCGCGCCCACCGCGTCCAGAGGGTCTCGACGCGATGGAGCGACTTCGCACGCTCCCCGGCCGGCAGCACCGAGCGGCTCACCTCGAAGCCGGCCGCCTCGAGGGAGCGGACGACCTTCGCCCCATAGAGGCGGTCCACCGTGCGGTCGGTGACGACCGCGGCGACGGCTCCTCGATGCACGCTCCGGACCAGCGAGCCCGCGCGCGCGAGAAGCCCGGGGGCGACCCGCACCTCGTACTCGGCCGGCGCGACGCGGATGCGCACGCGGATCACGGTGAGCCGATCGTCTCCGCGATCGCCTGGAGCTCGCGGAGGTACGGGAGCTTGGGACGGCCGGGGGCGAACACCGCGAGATCGATCTCGTAGCGCGCCGGCCCGCGGCCGACCACGTAATAGCGGAACGGTCCGGCCGCGCTCACGCGTTCGTCCTCCCATCGCCCGTGCATCTGACGCACGACTCCCGCCATCTCGTCCGGCACGAGCGTGGGCTCGATCAGCTCGAGCGTGCGCTCGTCGGGACGGAAGAGGCGGGCCAACCGGTCGCGCGACGCGCGGTCCACGGCCGTCGACGCCGTGAGCGCGGTGCCCGCGGCCTCGATCCGCCGCACGCGCAGGAGACGAGCGGGCGGTCCGTCCTCGAGGAGGAGCGCGGCCGCCGAGTCGCGCCGCGCGAGGACCCGCCAGCCGCGCGGGACCCGGAGCGTGAAGCCGAGCGAGTCGGCGAGCATACGCTCCGCGGCGGGATCGCGCGGGATCGCTCCCACGCGCTCGCGCACCGCGGCGAACGTCGTGCGATCCAGCTCGAGGAAGATCCGGTTCTGAGCCTCCGTGACCGTGGGCAGCCAGCTCGCGCGATCCTCGGTCCAGACGATGCCCGCGGCCTGCCCGCGGGCCCACGCGTCCGGCACGAACGCCTCTGGCCGCCCCGACCCCGCCTGCCTCCTCCACGCCTCGCGCAGGAGGGACGCGTGCGATGGAATGCGCTCCGCGGGACCGAAGCCCGCGACGATCACATTCACGCCGCGATAGGCGCGCGCGTCGTCGGGCCGCGCGAGCTGCACGACGTAGGCTCGCTCCTGGTCGATCCGGAGCGCCTCGCGCTCCACGATGGCGCGGAGGACCAGGACCTCGGGCGAATTCGGCGGCAGGTCGGTGATGATCGTAAGATCGCGGCTGGATCCCTCGGCGAAGGGCCGGCGCCCGCACCCGGACGGGAGGGCCGTCGCGGCCAGGGCGATCGCGAGGGCCGCGGCGCGCGCCGCGCGGCCTGGTCCGGATCGGGAAGAAGCGGAACGCCGACGCCGCATCGTGGCGCGCAGGCTAGCACAGACCCGGCGGGTGCGGCCAGCGCCGGAGGGTCTGAGGAGATGCGACGCGGCCGGAGGGCTCGCGTCAGCGGGCCGAGGAGCCCTCGAGGGATCGCATGCGCTGCTCGAGCTGGCGCTTCTCCAGCTCGAGGCGGTTCAGGTCCTCCTTCATGCGGCGGATCTCGTCCTCGCGCGAGGGATGCGGCCCGACCGGCGGGTTCGAGAACGCGGCGCCCAGCACCGCGTGGATCGGGAAGATCTCGTCGCGGCGCAGCACGGTCAGCTCCACCTCGTCGCCGGGGCGCATCGCGCGGACGATCGAGGTGAGATCGTCGGCGGTGTGGGCCTCCTGGCCGTCCACGGCGAGGATCCGGTCGCCAGTGCGGACGCCGGCGGAGTCCGCCGGACTCCCGGCCACGACGTTCATCACCAGCACGCCGAGCGAGTCGGATGGCGAAGCTGGGCCGCGCCGGAACTGGATGCCCAGAAATCCACGCCGCACGCTGCCGTAGGTCTCGAGCTCCTTCGTGATGTAGGCCACCTGGTCCACCGGAAGCGCGATGAGCACGCTGCTCGGCTGGGGCATCGGGTCGCCATCGTCGAGGCCGACCTGGGACGCGTCGCTGCGGCTCGGAGCGGCCCGGCCGACGACCAGGGCGATCCACTCCCCGTCCTCGTTCAGGATGGCGGCTCCGGTCGACCCCGGATAGGTCGGGGCCACGATCTCGAAGATGTCCCCACCCCTGTACTCGTCGACGCGCTCGCCTCGGCCCACGATCTGGCCGATCGCGGCCTGCGGGTGCGTGATGCCGACGTTCGAGACGACCGCGACCCGCGATCCGACGGCGGGCGACTGCGGCGACGCGGCGCGGAGCGGCAGAAGTGTGGCGCCCTCGACCTGGAAGAGGGCGATGTTGGACTGGCGATCGACGCCCCGAAGGATCGCCGGGCGCTCCACGCCATTCCCGAGGAGCACGCGCACGCTGCCCCCGGGGATGGCCACGCTCGCCGACGCGATGATGCGATCCGGAGCCGTCGCGACCGCGGACCCGATGAGGCGGCGGCGCTTGCCCGTCGGCCGCGCGCCCGTCTCGGGAGGCGGATAGCCGACCACGGTCACGATGCTGGCCTGGATGGAGTCCACGACGCCGAGGATGGACGTCTGGTCGGAGTGGAACGCGACGGGGCGTGGGAGCGCGCGGGACTCGCCCGCGCCCGGCCCGCAGAGGAGGGCCAGGGAGACCGCGAGCCCCCGGGCGCCCGGCGCGAGCCGGGCGAGGAGGGGGGGGACCCTAGAACGTGATGTAGACGTCATCCGACGGGCGACCCGAGACCGGAGTGACGGTCGGATTGCTGCTTCCATCGAGACCCCGCTCGAGGAAGAACTGGTCGGTGATGTACTCGTCTTCGTAGCGGGATCCCGGATTGGGAACGGTGGTGTCCGGAATGCTCGAGGCCCGGACGCTGCGCTCCACCCAGGCGTAGCCCGGAGAGGAGGCGGCCGAGCCGGACGTGGCGGCCGGAGCAACCGGTTCCGCAGCGGGACTGGACGCGATGGTCGCATCTCCGCTGGAGGCGGTCGTCGAGGGAGCGTCCTGGCTCACGGGCGTCGACCGGGCGGCGATCTTCGAGGCGTCGCGGTCGGACATCGGGTGCATGACGAAGAACGCGACCAGCACGGCCGACGCTCCAGCGCCGGCCAGGGCGAACGGACGCACGTGCTCGATCGTGACGAGGCCGCGCAGCCACTCGATGACCGAAGGGCGAAGCCCCTCGCCCGAGCGGATACGCGCCATCAGGTCGTCTTCGAAGTGAGGGCTCGTGTCCACGTTCGGAAGGACGCCGCACAGATCGATCGAGGTCTTGAACTCGCGCATCGAGGCCGAGCATCGGCGGCAGGACATGAGGTGCGACTCGAGGAAGCGGCGCTCCTTCTGGTTCAGCTCGTCCTCGAGGAACGCGGAGAAGAGCGATTCAGCGGACCGGCAGTTCATACATCCTCCAGGGTGAGGTACGGTTTGAGCCGCTCCTTCAGCATGAGCCGGGCGCGGTTGATGCGCGAGCGAACCGTGCCGCCCGGAATGCGGAGAATCTGCCCTACCTCCTCGTAGCTGAGCCCCTCGACATCTCGAAGCACCACCGCCTCGCGGTAGCGAGCGGGGATCTTGCGGAGCGCCTCGGCGACCTTCTGCCCGATCTCGTGGGCGTTCAGGTCTTCATCGGGGAGCGGTTTGGCGTCGGGGAACGTGACGCCCTGGCCACTCGATTCCTCCTCCATCGCATCCAGACTGAACGTGCCGCGGTGACGAACGCGGCTTCGGATCTCGTTCTTCGTGAGATTCACCGCAATGGTGAAGATCCACGTGGAGAACTTGCCGCTCTTCCTGTAGCGCTCGCGGTTGCGGAAGACCCTCAGGAATACTTCCTGGCTGATCTCCTCCGCGCGGTCCCGGTCGTTGATGAAGCGGCAGACCAGGTTCATGATCCGCGTGCGGTACCGCTGCACGAGCGTGCGGAAAGCCGCCTCGGAGCCCATCGCACAGCGCTCCATGACGTCTTCATCGCTGAGCTCGGCAAAGTCGAGCTTTTTCAAACGAAGGGGCTCGAGGGGCACGTCATCGTTCTCCGTGCTCATGCTACACCGAGCCGCGGAGCGGAGTTCCGGACGCGTTCGGGAGGGGTTACGGTCTCTGGAAAAGGCTCAGTCCGGCGGGGGGAGCTGGCCGGCCCGAGCGGGCTCGGCTCTCGGCCTCGCGCGCTTCGGATTCGAGCCGGAGCGAACGGCAAACCTTTGCCAGTTCGCGATTTGCATCGGCAATAGTCTCGGGGCATCGGGCTGACTCGATGAGGACCTCGCGCGCCATCTCGAGCTGCCCCATTCGATGGCGGAGCTTCCCCATGAGGAGCAGAGCCCGGCCGTTCCTGGGATTGAGCTGGATCGAGCGGGAGAGCGTGGCCATCGCTTTGGCTCGATCTCCCTGGCCCAGCTCGGAGCTGGCGAGGAAGAAGAGGCATTCGGAGGTCTCCTGGCCCATGCCCCGGAGCCGCTCCCAGGCCCACTGCGCGAGGAGGCTGTCCCCGAGAACCGTCGCGGCGGAGCCAAGCTCCTCGTAGATCGAGGGGCTCTCGAGACCTCGCGCCGCGCTCTCGCGGACCAGGTCGAGGGCCTCCTCCGGGTGGCCGAGGAGAGAGTAGCACAGGCTCGCGGCAAGCACCTGACGAGGCGTCTCGAACGGTCGGGACCGCACGTCTTCCAGCGTCCGGATCCCCTCCTTCCGGTCGCCGACCCGAATCTCGAGGTAGGCCACGATGAGCGACTCCTCGCGGACGAGCGTCCGTCCGGGCAGGAGCCGTCGGTACCCGTCGAGAGCCTTGTGCTCCTCTCCAAGGGCCAGATACGCGCGGGCCCGGATCGGCACCGCGCGGTTGTCGCTCCGGAGCGGCTTCACCGCCTCGAGCGCCTGAGCGTAGTCGCCGGAGCGGAGAAGCTCCTGCCCCGCGTCGACACGGATGTCCTGCCGGTTCAGTCCCTGCGCCTCGGCTCGTTCGAAGAGCCGGCTCAGGTCTGCCCCCTTCCGCGCGCGCATCAGGAAGGCGGCATAGCCCGCGACGTCCTCGGGGCTGGGCTCCGCGGCCTCGGCGAGATCCTTGAGGAGACGCTCCTCGAGGATCGGATCGCCGTTCCGCCTGGCCAACGCCACGCCGAGCCGGAGGGTGCGCGCGTCGTCGCTATTGAGCTCCAGGGCCAGGCGGAGGGCAGAAGACGCTTCCTCCAGCCGGCCGTCCTCGAGCGCTAGGCTGAGGATCCCGGTCGCAATCCACGCGAAATCGGGCAGGAGCACATCGGTTCGCTTGAGATCGGCCAGGGCCGCCTCGTAGTTGCGGTCGAGCTCGTGGGCAAGAGCCCGGAGCGCGTAGAGCTCCGGAATCGCCCCCACCTGACGGAGCGGCGGGGTCAGGGCCTGCACCGCCAGCCCTGCGTCTCCCGAGCGTAACCGCATGCGGCCTACCAGCATGGCCGCCTCGACATTCAGGCTGTCCAGCGAGAGCGCCCGGTCCCCCCAGTGAAGCGCCGACACGTCCTCGCCCTCGTCCTCGTACAGGCCGGCCACCCGGGAGGCGGCATAGCTGGAGAAGGGGTCCAGGACCGTGAGCGACTCCGCCCAGGCGATCGCGCCCGCCTGGTCC
Source organism: Candidatus Eiseniibacteriota bacterium (assembly GCA_016880395.1). GTDB lineage: Bacteria > Eisenbacteria > RBG-16-71-46 > SZUA-252 > SZUA-252 > WS-9. The sequence goes on along the minus strand of JAEHDN010000030.1, from coordinate 692 downwards.
CCCGAGGCCTCGGCCAGCTCGGACTGGATCTGGCAGGTCACCGCAACGGGAGTATGGAGCGAGAAGAAGTAGGCGCGCGCCGGTGAGGGGGTGAGGGCCGGGATGGCGAGGCATCCGGTCAGGATCAGCGCCGCCAGGGGCGCCCGCTTCTGGGCATTCACGTTCGGTCGTCTCCGAGAAAAAGGAACGGAGGAAGACCCTGTCGGGCCTTCCTCCCCCGTCTCGAGACGACGCTCGGATTATACCGGGCTAGCTATCGGAGTGCAAGCGCGAAGCCGCCCAGGGATCACGATTCGATGAGAGATTCTGCTCGCCCGGGCGTTCGCCGCCCTCGCCGTGCTCGCCGCCGGACGGGCCGCTTTCCTGATGCTCGGTGCGGTCGCGCGGCTCCTCGTGCTCACGCGGCTCGTGGTACACACGTGGCTCCTCGTGCTCACGATACTCACGCGGCTCCTCGTGCTCGCGCGGCGTGCGAGGCTCGAACCCCTCGCGCGGCTCGCTCGATTCACGCGGCTCGGTGACGTCGCGAGGCTCTGGCGCCTCGCGCGGCTCTCGGGCGCCGTGAGGCTCCCTCGATCCACGTCCCCGCCGATCCCGGCCTCCGCGGTGGGAGCGACCATCGCGGACGTCGCCACCGCTCTCGCGGCCTTCCCGCGGCTCGCGCCCTTCCCGTGGCTCGCGCCCCTCACGCG
>JAEHDN010000029.1 GCA_016880395.1 Candidatus Eiseniibacteriota bacterium | reverse complement strand
GCGGCGGCGTGGCCCGAGGTGCTCGTGGATCTGCGCCGCCTGGTGGCGCCGGTCGCGGCGTAGTCGCCTGGAGGCGCCGGTCGCGGCGTAGCCGACCGCCGCCTCCGCACCGCCCCCGCCACTCCGCCGCCTCCACTCCCCGCCTCCACCGCTCCGCTCCCCGCTCCTACGTCCTCAAAACGATCTTCCCCACGTTGCCGCGCGCTTCGAGGATGCGGTGCGCCTCCGCGGCCTCGGCGAGAGTCATCACGCGTCCGGGAGCGGGGTGGATCTCTCCCGCGGCGGCCCAGCCGACGAGTGTCTCGATGATCTCCCGCACCAGCTCGCTGTCCTCCATGAGCCGCCTCAGGTTCACGCCGTAGAGCCCGCGGCTCGAGGTCAGCAAGTGCAGGTACGTGAATCGCTGCGCGCCCAGCAGGAACCCGAGCGCTCCGAGGAGGCCGCGACGGGAGATGTCCGCCACGCCGAGGCTCACCACGCGCCCACCGGGCCGCAACGAGCGCAGACCGTCTCCGATGGTCCTTCCGCCGACCGAGTCGAGCACGATGTCGAAGGCTGGACCGCCGAACAGCCGCTTCGAGACCTTGTGCACGCGCATGCGCTTGGCGGGGACGACGAAGCGAACACCTTCCGCGACGAGCCGGGCTCGCTTGAAGTGCGTGCTCGCCGCGGCAACGACCTCGAGCCCCGCGCGGCGCGCGAGATCCACCGCGGCCATGCCGACGCCGCCGGCCGCCGCGTGGATGAACACGCGCATGCCAGGCTCGACGGGACCTGTGCGGTAGAGCGCGACGAACGCGGTGCCGTAGTTGAGCGGGAGGAGCACGGCCGACTGATACGGAATCGAGTCGGGAAGCGGAAAGACCTGCGAAGCCGGAACGGCGATCCGCTCCGCATAGCCGCCGCCCAGGTGATAGGCCAGGACGCGCTGCCCCTGGCGCAGCCCGGTCACCTCGTCTCCGACCGCGGCGATCTCCCCCGCTGTCTCGTGCCCGAGGATGCAGGGAGGTTGCGGCGCCTCGGGATTGAGCCCCTGGCGCGACAGAACGTCGGTGAAGTTGACGCCGGCCGCGCGGACCTCGATCAGGACCTCGTTCGGGAGGAGCCCCGGCTCCGCGCACTCGACCACCCGGAGCGCGTTCGGGGAGCCGTGCTTGACGAGCGTGACCGCGCGCATCGTCGCGCTCACCGAGCGGCTCCGACCGCCGCCGCACTCACCGCGCCACCCCCGGCGGCGCCAGGCTCGCCACGAGCGCTTCCACGCGGGCGCGCAGCTCGTCGCGTATCCGGCGCACGTCGGCCAGGGATTTTCCCGAAGGGTCCTCGACCGACCAGTCCTCCACCTTGCGTCCCGGGTAGTCGCAGACGGCCGGATCGTCGCAGCCCATCGAGATCACGCGATCGGCACGGGCGAGGAGCTCGGCGTCCACCTTCCGCGGCACGCGGCCGGAGAGATCGATCCCCACCTCGCGCATCGCTTCCACGACGACGGGATGGATCGCCGGCGCGGGGCTGGATCCGCCGGACACGCCGATGTGGCCGGGCGGGGCCGCGCGCTCGAAGAAGGCCTGAGCCATCTGGCTCCGGCCCGCATTCTGGCGGCAGAGGAAGAGGACGGTCATCGCCCCGCGACTATAGCCGATTGCGGAGCTTCAGGGCGGTCGTGAAGGTGGCGCTCCACATCGTGGGGGTGAGCTTGCCCGTGCTCGTGTTCTGCTGGCTCGGATGGTAGGAGGAGACGAGGAAGACCCCCTCGGGCATGAGCCTCACGGAGCCGTGCCAGAACTCGGCCTTCGGCTCGATCGCGGGGCGCCCGAGATCGCGCCGCGCCCGGAGCACGGCCTCGAACCCGATCTTGCCGAGCGCGAGCACCACCTTCACCCGGTCGAGCGACTCCATCTCCTGGGCGAGGAACCCGCGGCAGCGCTCCAGCTCGTCGGGATGGGGCTTGTTGTCCGGGGGCGCGCAGCGCGCGGCCGCCGTGATGTAGACGCCGTTCAGCGTGAGGCCGTCGTTCGCGCGCAGCGAATCGGGCCGGCTCGCGAGACCCTGGCTGTGGAGCTCCCCGTAGAGCCATTCGCCCGACTTGTCGCCCGTGAACATCCGGCCCGTGCGGTTCGCGCCGTGCGCGCCGGGGGCGAGACCCACGATGAGGAGCCAGGCCCCCGGGTCGCCGAACCCGGGAACCGGCTTGCCCCAGTAGGCCTCGCCGCGGTAGGCGGCCCGGCGGATCCGGGCGATCTCGCGGCAGTGCTCCACGAGGCGCGGGCAGCGGTCGCAGCGGACGATCTCGTCCGCGATCTGCTCCAGCGTGAGAGCGTGGCGGGTCGTGCTCATCTCTGACTACTATATCGTCCCACCCAACCGGAGGATCAATGGACCTGAAGGATTACTTCGAATACACCTGGCGGGCCCGGGGCCGCCTCCTGGACGCGTTCGAGCCCCTCACCCCCGAGGAGTGGAGGCGGGAATTCGACTTCTCGTTCCGGTCGATCCAGCGCCTCGTGGGGCACATCATCGAGGTCGAGCGCGGCTGGATCCTGGGGGACATCGAGCGGGTCCGCTTCGAGGCGCCGGGCATCGAGGCCCGGGATCGGCTCTACGGGACCGTCCGCCTGGCGAGGGCGACCGGACGCGAGGTGGAAAGCATCTCCCGCCGGGTCCTCGACGCCTACGTGCCGGCGCGGCTCGGGGAGACTCGGACCTGCGACGATCTCGAGGGAAAGCCGACCCAGTTCACGGTCGAGCAGATCCTCACCCACGTGTTCACACACGAGCTGCGGCACCAGGGACAGCTCCAGGCCATGCTCCGGCTCCTCGGAAAGCCTGCCCCGAACGTCGATTGGATTTGATCCCCTGACCCGTGGCGCCGGGGCCCGGGTGTTGCGGGCACCCAGGGCCCGCTTTTGGGTACGACTATCGTAGCAGCCTTCGGGACCCGACCGGCTACGCTCCAGGTCCTTGAAAAATCGTGCGGTTAGCGGGAGAATCAAATCCCGGTCGAGGAGGCCGGACCCACATCATGCAACCCCTGATTCCGCTATTGACCACAACGTTGCCCGTGCTCTACGCCCTGAGCGTGGCGGCGTACGGTCGCGCCTATGCGGACGAGGCCTCGTCGGGAGGCCGCTGGGGCCCGGTGGCCCTCCGGGTCGCCGTCCTGCTCCACGTGCTCTACCTCTCCGCCCGCGGAGTGACCGAAGGGCACCTGCCGCTCGCCTCCGCCTATGACTTCCTTTCGGCGACGGCCCTGTCGCTCGCCGCCGTCTACATCTACCTGGAATTCCGCCAGGGCATCCGGACGACCGGCATCTTCGTGCTCCCGCTCGTTTTCCTGATGCAGGTGATCTCCTCGGCCTACGGCAGCACGGTCCCGGTCGAGCAGCCGCCGCTCTTCCCGTTCTGGTTCGAGCTGCACACCATGACGGCCGTGCTCGGCTATGGCGCCTTCTTCGTCTCGGCGATCTACGGGATCCTCTTCCTGCTCCTCTACCGGGAGATCAAGGCGAACCGCCTCTCGTTCTTCTTCCGCCGCATGCCCCCGCTCGAGACGCTCGGGCGCATGAACGTGAGCGCGGCGTCGGCCGGCCTCGTTCTCCTCGGGCTCGCCATACTCATGGGGATCGGCTGGGCCCGACTCGCGCACGTCGCGCTGACGAAAGACCCGAAGACCTGGCTCACGATCGGCGCCTGGCTCCTGCTGGGCTTTGCGGTGCTCGCATACCATCGGCTCGGCTGGCGCGGACCGCGCGCGGTCTACGCCTCGCTGGCCGGGTTCACGACGCTCCTCCTCTCTCGGGTGGTGACGGATCTCTTCGTGAGGTCGTTCCACACGTGGCGATGAGCGCCGCGGCCGAGGTCATGGCGCCCGAGCTGGGCTTCTTCTGCGTGGGACTCAACCACGAGACCTCGCCCATCGAGGTGCGGGACGCGGTCGTCCTCTCCGACGAGGAAGTGGGACGCGCGATCCGCGCGCTGCGCGAGCGGGCGGGGGCGAGCGAGGCGCTCGTCATCTCGACCTGCAACCGCACCGAGGTCTACGCGCGCGGCGTGGAGCTGCCGAACCCGCCCGCATTCGTGGCCGCGCTCCTCCACGAGATCAAGGGCTTTGACCTGACCGGGACCGGGAAGAGCTACCTCTACACGTACCGCGAGCCCGAATCGATCCGCCACCTCTTCCGCGTCGCCTGCGGGCTCGACTCGCAGGTGCTGGGCGAGCCCCAGATCACGGGCCAGGTGAAGGATTCGCTCTCCCTCGCCGCGAAGCTCGGCGGATCCGGGCCCGTGATCGAACGGCTCCTCGACGCGGCTCTGCGCTGCGCCAAGCGCGCCCGCACCGAGACCGGCATCGGCCGGGGTCCTGTCTCGAGCGCGTATGCCGCCGTGAATCTCGCCGGCAAGGTGCTCGGCTCCCTCGCGGACAAGCAGGTGCTCCTGATCGGCGCGGGAGAGATGGCCGGACTCGCGGCCTGCCACTTCATGGAGGCCGGCGTCGGCCAGTTCATGATCGCGAACCGGAGCCGTGAGCGCGCCGAGAAGCTGGGCTCCTCCATGAAGGCGAGGGTGATCTCGCTCGAGGCGATCCCCGTGGCCCTTCCCGGCGCGGACATCGTCGTGAGCGCGACCTCGTCCACGGAGCCGGTGGTGGTCGAGCCCATGGTGCGGAACGCGATGAAGATCCGGAAGAACCGCCCGCTCCTCTTCCTCGATCTCGCCGTGCCGCGGGACATCGACCCGCAGGTGGCGCGCCTCCAGAACGTGTTCGTGCACGACCTCGACGCGCTCGGCGGCCTCGTGGCGCAGAGCCTCGCCCAGCGCCGCGCGGAGATTCCCAAGGTCGAGTCGATCATCGAGAGCGAGATGGCCCGCTTCCTCCGCTGGCACCGGTCGCTCGCCGTGAAGCCGACGGTCACGGCGTTCCGGAGCCACTTCGACAGGATCGCGCGCGAGGAGCTGGATCGCCACCGTGGACGGTTCCGCCCGGAAGACCACGCGGCGCTCGAGGCGCTGGTGCACGGCATCGTGCAGAAGCTCCTTCATCGCCCCACCACCCGGCTCACCCGCACCGACGGCGAGGGGGATGGAATCGCCCGGATCGACGCGGTGCGCGACCTGTTCGGTATCGAGGAGGAGGGACCGGGTGCGGATCGGGACGCGCGGTAGCGCGCTCGCGCTCGCGCAGAGCGGGCACGTGCGGCAGATCCTCCCCGGAGGAGAGGCCGAGAGCTCGCTGACCATCATCGAGACGGCGGGCGATCGGAACCCGCTCGCCTCGCTTCGCCGCATCGGCGGCAAGGGGCTTTTCACGAAGGAGATCGAGATCGCGCTCCTCGACCGCCGGATCGATCTCGCCGTGCACTCTCTGAAGGACCTCCCGACCGAGGAGATCCCCGGGCTCATGATTGGCGCGCTCCTCCCGCGCGAGGACCCGCGGGACGCGCTCGTGGCGCGGGACGGAATGCACCTCGATGCGCTGCCTCAGGGCGCGCTCGTGGGCACGTCCTCGCTCCGCCGCCGCTCCCAGCTCCTGGCGCGACGTCCGGACCTCGTGGTCGAGGACCTGCGCGGGAACGTGCCCACGCGGATCGCGCGCGTGCGCGAGGGGAAGGTCGACGCGATCGTGATCGCCGCGGCCGGTCTTCTTCGCCTCCAGATGGCGGCGGAGATCACCGAGACCATCGACGAAGCGATCATGCTCCCCGCCCCCGGCCAGGGAATCGTGGGCATCCAGATCCGCGCCGACGACACCGAGACCTGGGCCGCCCTCCGCTCCATCCACGATGCGATGGCGGAGGCCGAGGGCACGGCCGAGCGCTCGTTCCTCTCCTGCCTGGGCGGCGGATGCCTCGTGCCGGTCGGCGCGCGCGGCGTCGCGCACGATGGCAAGCTCACGCTCTCCGGCTTCGTCGGGC
>JAEHDN010000244.1 GCA_016880395.1 Candidatus Eiseniibacteriota bacterium | reverse complement strand
GCTTCGGGTTCGGGGAGCTCGTTCGCAAGGTACGGGGATACTACCGCGTCGCCCGCGGGGGTTCAAGTCGACCGTCCCGTAGCACGTCGGCGGCGATGGTTCCGATGATCGCGAGCCCCGCGCGGACCGAGCCGGTCACGGTGCCCGAGATCTTGGAACGGCCGATGCGTCGGCGGTAGCGAACCGGAGTCTCCTCGGCGCGAAGACCGGCGCGGGCTGCCTTGACCTGCATCTCGACGGTCCAACCGAACGCGCGGTCGCGCATTCCGAGCGAGCGGAGGGCCTCCCATCGGATCGCGCGGAAGGGGCCGAGGTCTGTGTACCGGACGCCATAGAACGCGCGCATGAGCCGGGTCGCGAGCCAGTTCCCGAACCGTGCCTGCGGCGTCAGGGCGCCCGGCTCCCGCGCCCCCAGGGTGCGCGTGCCGATCACGAGATCCGCGCGCCCGAGCCGGATCGGCTCGATCAGGGCTCCGGCCTGCGCGGGGTCGTCGCTGTGGTCGCCGTCGAGAAAGAGGACGACGTCCGGCGGGTCGCATTCGAGAGTGGCGAGCGCGCGGAGACAGGCGGCGCCATAGCCGCGCCGCGGCTCCGATACCACGAGGGCGCCATGAGCCCGCGCCACGTCCGCCGTCCCGTCCGAGGACCCGTTGTCGCACACCACCGCCCGGCGGACCAGCGGACGCGGGAGCGCATCGAGCACGAGGCCGATCGCCTCGGCCTCGTTCCAGGCCGGAATGACGGCGTCCACGATCATGGCCCGGGTCACGCGCGCTTCAGGGCCGCGCGCGCCGCGGCGAGCCGGGCGAGCGGGATGCGGAAGGGGCTGCAGGAGACGTAGTCGAGCCCGACGTTCTCGAAGAACTCGATCGAGGCGGCGTCGCCCCCGTGCTCGCCGCAGATTCCGATCTTGAGCCCCGGCTTGGCGCGCCGTCCAGCGAAGGCCGCGCGCTGGAGCAGGGTGCCCACGCCGCGAATGTCGATCGAGACGAAGGGATCCTGCGGCAGGATCCCCGATCCCGCGTACTCCGGAAGGAACCTGCCGGAGTCGTCGCGCGAGTAGCCGAAGGTCATCTGCGTGAGGTCGTTCGTGCCGAAGGAGAAGAAATCCGCGTGCGCCGCGATCTCGTCCGCGAGCACAGCGGCGCGCGGCACCTCGATCATGGTCCCGATCGTGTAGGGGATTGAGACCTTCGCCCGCCGCATGACCTCGGTCGCGACCGCTTCGACCTCGGCGCGCTGGCGGCGCAGCTCCTCGGGATCCCCGACCAGCGGGATCATGATCTCGGGGATGACGCGCTTCCCCGCACGGAGCGCCTGGATCGCCGCCTCGAAGACCGCCCGCGCCTGCATGCGCGTGATCTCGGGGTGGAGGATCCCGAGCCGGCAGCCGCGGAACCCGAGCATCGGGTTGAACTCGTGCAGCTCCTCGACGCGCGCGAGCGTGCGCTCGATCTCCTTCCGGCGCGCGGCCGAGCCGCGCTTCTTCCCCAGGGCCCGCAGCTCCGCCTCGAGCTGCTCGCGCTTGGGCAGGAACTCGTGGAGCGGAGGGTCGAGGGTGCGGATCGTGACGGGGCAGCCCTCCATGGCCAGGAACAGCCCGCGGAAGTCGGCGCGCTGAAGGGGCAGGAGCTTCGCGAGCGCCCCCTCGTACGCCCGGATCGTCGGACGGGACTCGGCGCGCTCCCGCGTCAGCTCGGCCTTGAGTCGTGCGCGCTCGGAGCGCGGCGCTTCCTCGAGCTCCGCCTCGAGCCGTGCGAGCCGGACCTTGGCGTCGCGGGCGCGCTGCGCGTTCAGGATCATCGCGACGACGTGCGGGATCCGGTCCGGCGCGAAGAACATGTGCTCCGTGCGGCAGAGCCCAATTCCCTCCGCTCCCAGCTGGCGCGCGATCCTCGCGTCGCGGGGCACGTCCGCGTTCGCGCGCACGCGAAGCCGGCGCTCCTCGTCGCACCAGGCCATCAGCCGCTCGAAGCACTGGTAGAGAGGCGCGCGCTTGGCGGGCAGCTCGCCCGTGAGGACGCGCACGACCTCGGAGTCGGTGGTCGGCACGTCGCCGAGCAGCACATCGCCGGTCGAGCCGTCGAGCGAGAGGAATGCCCCCTCGCGGAGGGTCTTCCCGGCGACCGTGAGCGTGCGTGCCCGCTCGTGGATCTGGAGCGCCGAGCAGCCGACCACGCAGCACTTCCCCATGCCCCGCGCGACGACCGCGGCGTGGGAGGTCATGCCCCCGGTCGCGGTGAGGATGCCCTGCGCGGTGTGCATGCCCGCAATGTCGTCGGGCGAGGTTTCCGCCCGGACCAGGATCACCCGCTCGGTCTTCCCGCGGCGCACGGCCTCCTCGGATGTGAACACGATGGAGCCCGCTGCCGCGCCGGGCGAGGCCGGCAGGCCGGTGGCCACGCGTTCGTGCTTGCGGCGCGCGGCAGGATCGAGCACCGGGTGGAGCACCTGGTCGAGATGGGCCGGCTCGACCCGCTCGATGGCCTCGCGTTTCGTGAGGAGTCCTTCCTCAACCATCTCGACCGCGATCTTGAGGGCCGCGAGCCCGGTGCGCGCCGCGCGCCGGGTCTGGAGCATGAAGAGGCGCCCCTCCTCCACGGTGAACTCGAAGTCCTGGACATCGCGGTAGTGCCGCTCCAGGCGCGAGGTGATCTCGCGGAGCTGGGCGTAGACCTCGGGCAGGTCTGCCTCCATCTCCTCGATGGGACGGGGGGTGCGAATTCCCGCGACCACGTCCTCGCCCTGGGCGTTGCGCAGGTACTCGCCATAGAAGCGCCGCTCGCCTGTCGCGGGATCGCGCGTGAAGCCGACGCCCGTCGCCGAGCCGGCCCCCAGATTCCCGAAGACCATCGCCTGCACGGTCACCGCGGTGCCCAGTCGCTCCGGGATCCCATGGATGCGCCGGTAGTGCACCGCACGGTCCGTGTTCCACGAGCGGAAGACCGCATCGCGGGCCCCCGCGAGCTGGACGCGCGGGTCCTGCGGGAAGTCGCGTCCGGTTTCGCGGCGGACGATGTCGAGGAGCCGCCGCGACAGGGCCTCGAGTCGCTCCGCGCTCAGGTCGACGTCCAACTCGACCCGCGCGCGCGCCTTCTCCCGCGTCAGCTCCCGCTCGAGGAGCGCGCGCGGCACGCCCAGCACGACGTCCGAGTACATCTGGATGAACCGGCGATAGCTGTCGTGGGCGAAGCGAGGGTTGCCGCTCCGGTGCGCGAGGCCAGGAACCGTCTCGTCGTTCAGCCCCAGGTTGAGCACCGTGTCCATCATGCCGGGCATCGAGACCGGGGCGCCGGAGCGCACCGAGACGAGGAGCGGATTCTCGGGGTCGCCGAGCCTCCGACCGAGGTAGCGCTCGAGCGCGCGCAGGGCCTTGTGCTCCTCCTGGATCGTGGACTCGAGGAGCCGCCCGCCCGCCTCGAAGAACTGCCGGCAGGCCGCGGTCGTGATCGTGTAACCGGGGGGCACCGGGATGCCCGCGTTCGTCATCTCCGCGAGTCCGGCTCCCTTGCCGCCCAGGAGGTCGCGCATGCGCGCGTTCCCTTCCGCGCGCCCCGCGCCGAACGAGTAGACGTGCTTGGGGTGGTCCGGCGGCGGCGCCGGCATCTCCTTGGTCGTGGCCTTCGCCATCGTGCCGCTCTCCGGCGCGTTCACGCGAAGCGCTCCAGACTCGCGCGCGGACTCGCGCTCATCGAAGCCCTCGACCCTCGAGGCGTGCCACGCCGCGGATCAAGCCCACCTCGAGGCCGGCCGCGTTCCGGAGCCGCTCCTCCGCGTGCTGCGCGAGCGCGCGCCGCTGCGCCTCGCCGAGAACCCCGAGGGCCTCGAGCACCGACGCGACCGCGGGGCCGAGCGCGCGGCGCGAGCCGTCCTCGACCTTCACCGCGATTCCCACGCCCTGGTCCACGAGCCCCACGGCGTGCACCGCCTCGGCGCCCGCCTTGGTCACGGACGAAGGAATCGCGCGCATCAGGAGCGCGTCGAGCCGCCCCGGCCCCGCGACCAGCTCGGGGTGCTGGCGCATCGCGTTCCGGATCTGAGCGAGTGCCGGAACCTGGGCTCCGGCCGCGTCGCGACCGCTCGCCAGGAGCGCGAAGGCTCGCGCGAGTGTGTCGAGTGGCATTCTCGGTGTGGGTGCGCTGCACCCGTCGATGGCGTGGACGGGATCGATCCACGGCTCGCCCGTGAGCGAGGCGAACCGCTCGAAGATGCGCCGCTGAACGGGATGATCTGGATCCGCATAGCTCTCCAGCGGCTCGCCGAGAAAGCGAGCCAGGAGCATCATCCCCGCGTGCTTGCCGGAGCAGTTGTGGCGGAGGGGTGTCGGCTCCTCGCCCAGCTCGCGGAGCCGCTCCGCCGTCGGCTCATCGTAGGGAGGATGGACGCCGCAGCGGAGCATCGACTCCTCCGCTCCCGCCGCGGCCAGGATCGCTCGGGCGATGGAGGCGTGGCGATCGGTGCCGCCGTGGGACCCCGCGATCAGCGCGAGCGCCTCGGAGCCGAGGCCGGAAGCGGCGAACGCCCCCGACTCCACGAGGGGAAGCGCCTGGAAGGGCTTGAACGAGGATCGAGGAAATACGAGAGCGCGCGGCTCGCCGGCCCAGGCGAGCCGGTTCCCCTGCGCATCGACCACCGCCACATGACCTCGGTGGACGCTCTCCACGCGATCGTCGCGGGTGACGTGGACGAGCGGCGCGGCGTGCGCGTCCCCCGACTCCAGGTCGACTGCCCGTGCCTGCCTCTGCGTCATCGACACCGTGCGATCCTCTCGATGCGGGCCGTCCGGCACGCTATCGATCGATCTGAGCCTTCTGGAGCTTGCCGCTATAGTCGATGTAGACGGACTTCCACTCGGTGAACGCGTCGATCACCGTCGGCCCCCCCTCGCGGTGGCCGTTCCCCGTCTCCTTCACGCCGCCGAACGGGAGCTGCACCTCGGCGCCGATCGTCGGGCCGTTGACGTAGGTGATGCCCGCCTCGATGTCGCGGATGGCGCGCATCGCGCGGTTCACGTCGGCCGTGTAGATGGAGGAGCTGAGGCCGTACGGCGTGCCGTTCAGGACCTGGATCGCCTCCTCGAAGGAGGAGACGGTGATCACCGAGAGCACGGGGCCGAAGATCTCCTCGACCGCGATGCGCATGGCCGGGGTCACATGGTCGAAGATCGTCGGCTTGTAGAAGTGCCCTTGCGCCAGCGCGCCGTCCTCGGCGGGCGAGCCACCCGTCACGAGCTTGGCTCCTTCCGCCTTCCCGATCTCCACGTACGCGTGCACGCGGTCGCGCTGACCGCGGTTGACGACCGGGCCGATGTCGATCCCGGGCTCGAGCCCGTCACCGAGCCGGAGCTTGCCCGCGCGCTCGACGAGCCGGGAGACCATCTCGTCGTGCACGGACCGGGTCACGATGAGCCGGCTCGTGGCCGTGCACCGCTGTCCGGTCGTGCCGAACGCGCCCCAGAGCGCCCCATCGACCGCGAGGTCGAGGTCCGCGTCCTCGAGGACGATCTGCGCGTTCTTCCCCCCCAGCTCGAGGGAGAGCCGCTTCAGGGAACCGGCCGTGCGTTCGGCGATCATCTTGCCGACCTCGGATGAGCCGGTGAAGGAGATCATCGAGACGCCGGCGCTCTCCGTGAGCGGAACGCCGACCGCAGAGCCGCCGCCATGGACCACGTTGACCACGCCTTCGGGCACCCCGGCCTCCACCAGAATCTCGACCAGATGATGGGCCGAGGCAGGCGTGTCGGTGGCGGGCTTGATCACCACGGTGTTACCCGAGACAAGAGCCGGAAAGATCTTCCAGGAGGGAATCGCCATCGGGAAGTTCCACGGCGTGATCAGGCCGCAGACACCCATGGGCTGGCGGATCGACATCGCGAACTTGTGGGGCAGCTCGGACGGCGCCGTGACCCCGAAGAGCCGGCGGCCCTCGGCGGCGATGTAGTAGGCCATGTCGATGGCCTCCTGGACGTCGCCGCGGGTCTCGGCCAGGACCTTGCCCATCTCGCGGGTCATGGCCCGGGCCAGGGCTTCCTTTCGATCCCGGAGGATCTCCGCCGCTCGATAGATCGCCTCGGCACGGCGGGGGGCTGGTACTAGGCGCCAGGTCTTGAAGGCGCGGGAGGCGGCTTGGACGGCGGCCTCGACGTCCTCCCGGCCCGACTCGGGAAAGGTCCCGATCAGGTCGGAAGGACGGGCGGGATTGCGATTCTCGAAGGTTCTGCCGGAGCGCGCCGGGACCCAGACGCCTCCGATCAGGTTGAGATAGATCCGGGCGGCCGGGTCAGCCGTCCGGGCTTGCTCGGCCGACTCGGCCGAGTGTAAGGCGGTCTGGGGGTTCATGCTCGACCTCCGGGCCGCCTCGAAGCCGCGATGGGCCGGCGGCCTACTTGATGATGACGAAGTGCCCCTTCTTGGGCGTGCGCCCGTCCGGGGGATGCACCGAATAGAGATAGATCCCCGAGACGACCGTCCGACCGTCGTCGTTCTTGAGATCCCAGGGCAGCTCACCGGTCGTCCCCCCGGGGCTGGAATTCGGGTTCTGCTCCAGGACCCGGAGCAGCTCCCCGGCCGAGGTATAGATGCGGACCGTGGCTCCCGCCGGTAGGTTGATGAAGTGAATTTCGCGCTGACCTGGACCTAAATCCCACTCGGCAGAGGCTTTATACGGATTAGGAACGACAGCGACGTGCTCCAGGTTGCTCGCAGGCGGAGTAGCGGGGGTCAAATAGACCAGCTCGGAGCTGTCGATGGGGCTTTCCGCGAAGTCGGCGTCAACCGTGGTCAGGGTGTCGATCGATGTAACGGCGTATTCGTGGCGGAAGCCTACGATCGGGGCCAGGTCCACGAAGACCCTAGCCGTGGTGTCCGCGTCCACGGGATTCCCCGGCGGGTAGTCGATGACGTAGCTTCCATCGGGTAATCTATTGTTACTAAATCCCTTAAAGAAGACCCCAGTCCCCGTGAAGACGAAGTCCTGGACGTTACAGGGGGTCTGCTGGGCCAAGCAGAAGGATCCCACCTGGTCCCGCGACTTCCACTGGCCGATCAGCTCGAGCCGCTGCGTCGAGATTCCCTCGATGGTCCGCCGCACCCGGTAGCCGGTCCAGATGGGGCGGCACTCGAGGGGGCATACTGTATCCGATTCCGCGCTGGCGCCATTCCAGACGATCCAGACGAAGGTGCCCGTTTGATTGTGGACGACGCTGGGCATCTTGGTCTGTAAGTAATAGCCCCTGACCACCTTCGGGCTCTTCAGAGTCGCGGTCTGGGCGGAGAGGAGTCGAGGTTGGGCGAGGAGCGCAATTCCCAGGGAAACGACGAACGCGAGCCGGACCAGCGGATTCCGAGACATCAACCTCCCTCACGACGTCGGTGGCCCCGGCGGCGCACCGTTCATGTGAACATGGATATCCGATTGGGGGGGTTCCGCGCAAGATCGGGCTAGCGGAATAAGCCCACAGGCCGCTCCAAGCGAAGCCGCTCCGTGGAGCCCGACCCGAGCGGCAGACTAGGCTCCAAGTCACTATGTGTCAAGGCATTTTTGAACATCGACGACGTCGATAAGTTCCAAAAATCGCTTGACAGTAGGGGCGTATCTTCTGTATACTCAATGGAGTAAAAAAACGAGGCACCCCGTTCCCATTGTGAGAACCAACATCGTCTTAGCTCGATTCGAATCACGATCCCGTAAGGAGGTGATTAGGCTCGTAGTGTCGTCTACCTTATCCTCTTGAGGTGTCTTCTCGCTTTTACCTGCGTTAGAGAGGAGATGAATGGGATGAAGAAATTACTAGGCGTCATCGGAATCCTGGCGCTGGCGGCCGCGATGCTCCCGGCTCAGGGGTACGCGGACTTGCGCGGCGGATTTGCCCCACTCACGACTGCCAGCGGATTCTCGGTGGGAGTCGAGCAGCCGGCCCATCGGCCGGACGACGGAAGCGGCACGATGCTCATTCCGTATGGAGCGGGCGCTGGGCAGACCGACCCCCGGCTCGATTGCACGTGGTTCTCGTTCTCCACGCGGAGTCTCGTGCCCGGGCATGAGAATGTCCGCTCGATCTACCTGCACCTGAACTTCCAGCAGTCCGGGTACTTCGCGGTGCTCAAGAAAGACCCCCTCGTGGGCGTCGGTGGGCACACGGACGAGTCCTATTTCGATCCGGCGTGGAGCCACGACGGCAAATTCCTCGCGTACATCAAGCAGGTCGGGCTCGATCAGGCCTTGGTCGTCCAGGAATACTTCGTCTCCGATGACTTCGAGGCCGTGTATGGCCCCGGGGCAGGGGCCGATAGCCCGGTGGGCGACGAATTTGTCGTCACCAACGTCGGCAACCCGCGCCACCCAAGCTGGAGTCCATCGCAGTACACGATCGTCTACGACGGGGACCAGGGCGGCACGCGTGACCTCTACACGGCCGACGTCGACGTCGTGGGCCACACCATGTCGGCGCCGACCCTTATCTCGTTCGATAACGTGAAGGCTGAGGAGAATCCGTCCTGGGGTCCGAACGGCGACGACATCGCCTACACGACCAACAAGTACGGCCCGCTCGCGCTCGAGATCGTCAACCTGGCTTCACCCCCGACTCCCGTCGACCCGCGCGTCCGGCTGGCCGAGCTGCAATTCGCGTTCATCACGCACAACAATCCCGACTGGACGCCGGATGGCGCCTCGCTCTACTACGACGCGGCCGCTTCCGAGAACCCGAACAACGGGGCCTCGGTCTGGAAGCTCGACCTGGCCACGCAGGTGAAGTGCGAGATCCAGCTCGACAACCGTGCGGACGCGGATCCGGACGTCTCGCCGAATATCGTGAACACCGAGATTAATGGCACCGGCACCGACTTCTCGAACTTCATGTTCACGACGCAGGCGGGCAACCTTGGCCTGGCGACCTGGCGCGGCAACCCGGTCAACAGCTGTCTCACGCCGCTCCCGATGATCGTGACGCTCAGCCCCACGAACGTCAACTACAAGAGCCACAACGCGACCCCGTTCATCACGAAGATGAAGTTCACACCCGAGGCCACGGCGGCCCATTACCAGGCCCGCAGCAGCGACAACGTCTACACCGCGGCCCAGGTCGCGCAGCTCCCGGGCTTCGCTGCCGGTCCCCGCTACGAGGGCGTGCGCATGCGTTCGACCCTCTTCACCAGCCCGACGCTCGCTGGACTTCCTAGCCCGACCAACCCGGATCTCAACGGGGGCCTGGTTGGCGTGTCGAACACGGAGTGCTTCAACACGCAGGACACGCTGAGCCTCAGCCCGTTCCAGCGCGAGCTCACGATCACTTGCTACTACGACCGTCGCACGGTCGTCGATCAGCTTGTAGCCCTCGGTCTCACGGACAAGGTGGTACCGATGGACATGACCCTCTACACGAACTTCACGGGCCGCAAGTTCCACGGCACCGCCTATCTCCGGGTCACGAAGAGCAGCGCCGCGTCCTCGTTCGATATCAGCAGCGCTTCGGCGAATCTGATCGGCAGCGCGCCGAATCCGTTCAACCCGGTGACGCAGATCAAGTTCTCGGTCGCCAAGGCCGGCACCTACTCGCTTCGCATCTACAACGTGCAGGGCGCTCTGGTGAAGACGCTGGCCAGCCAGCGATATGATGTCGGTACCCACGAAGCCACGTGGGACGGCCGCACGACGGCCGGAGGCAAGGCCGCTTCGGGCGTCTACTACGCGAAGATCTCCGGTGACGGCAGTGCCGGATCGACGCTGCGCCTGGTGATGGCGAAGTAGCCGAACCGAAACAGAGACACCACGGAGGCCGCGGGGCTCGTCCCCGCGGCCTCTTGCTTCCCCGCGACCGGGGGCCGCAAGGATCTTGGCAGCCGGGCACCGCATGTCCGTGCGGCGGCCCTGCCAGATCGCTCGAGTAGTACACCGCCCGCTAGACCTGCCCCGTGCGTGATCACCCGTCCCAGGAGGCATCTGCCCCAGTAATTGGGCCGCCACGCGCTTCGTCGCACACGGCTAGGCGGGAGGGAGGGCAAGACAGGCCCCTTGAGCGTCCGCAAACTCCGTCATCTCGGTGCCCGAACCACGAAACCTCACGTCCCGATCCACGCGAGTCGTGATGACTCGTTGCTCCCGCCCCGCCGAGGGCCCACGTTCCTGAACCTGCCCCGTGCACCCCAAGCTCGAGTGACCGAAAGGGCCGCAAGCCCGAGAATGACCCAGAAGACTCGACGCACCCATCGAACTCCTCGAAACACCGTATCGTGTCGGTCGAATTGGTGATGCAGGTCCTGCCCCCTCGGACGTCCCGGAATGTCGCGATGGGAAGGAGCATCAGGGCGGGCAGCGCCGACCGCGCGTGCGGGCCCGTCAAGGCGAAGCCGTATGCCCGCTGGGCTGTGGAGTCGGACCGAACGACCGTGGCCTCGGCCGCGGCGCCCAACCCCACTCACGAGCCCCTGGAAATGCAACGGCCCCGATCAGGAGGCTTCATCCCGACCGGGGCCGCGATGTGGTCTGTGCGACGCCGTTACGGCAGCGTCGGGGACTGGTTCACGTAGTCGAACGAAACCTGGACGAGGTAGGCCGCCTGGTCCGTCTTCATGAAATAAAGGGGGAATGCCAAGTGGACCATACGGCCCATGGCGCCGGAAGCGTTCCCCCTCGAGATGATGCCGCCCCCTTGGGTCCCGACATCGTGCGCCTGGGTTCGGATCCCGACCACGTAGCCCTCACGCGGCGAGGCGCCGCCGTCCTCGTTCACGCCGGTACGCACGCCGTGATAGGTGAAGATGGGCTCCGCGATCGGGCGGGTGTCGTCCTCGAGGCGGAACACCGAGCTCGGATGGTCCGTACACGCGAAGTTCCGCGCCATGACCCAGCCGTCGACGTAGACGAGCCCGGGGACGCGGTTGGCGTTCGGCTCGCCTCCCCGGTAGACGATCCACTTCGCCCCGCTTCCCAGCTCCCCTCGGTCGACCTCGACGGTGGCGAGACCCATCGCCATACCGACGGCCGTGGGCCTCGCCTCGATGAAGTCCTTGCCTCCCGCCGTGCGCAGATCGGCTCCTCCGGCCTTTGCCCCGTCCACCCCCATCATCAGGCGCGGGAAGTACGCCAGGTTGTACACGTCCGTGCCCGGCTCGAGCGAGAGGCAGATGCCCCGCGAGGTGTTCGCATAGAGAATGGTGCTCGGGTTGATCACGTTCCCACCGATCAGGAACCCGCTCAGGACCAGTGTGCCCCCGGCGCGCAGGTAGCCCGATAGCTCGCTGTACGCGCCCCCCACCAGAGTCCGGAACAGCCCGGTGGGATTTCCGACACCGTTTTGGAAATCCACGTTCCAGATCACGGTGGTGTAGGTGGCGAGATCGCGTGGCTCGGGAGCCTTGCGCCCCTCGACCTCGCCGAATCCCGCCTGCGCCGTATCCCACTGGGTGACCGGCGCAAGCCCGTTCAGGATCCCGGGATCGATCAACCAGTAATCGTCCTCATCGATGTCGCGCGGGAAGTTCTCGACGCCGATCGTCCGGTCAGTCGTCACACCGGGCGGTGTCGAGTCGTCCACGTAGAGAATGCTCCGAGGCTGGCCCGGATCCTTGAAGGTCGGATGGACGATCGTGAGCGGAATGACGGCGTTCGTGATCAGGCCCCCGTCGTCGACCGCGCGGACGAACAGGAAGTGGCTTCCCGGCGGCAGCTTGCTCGGCGCGAAGGTCGCCCCCGTGCGGAGCAGATCCAGACCCGGAAACGTGCTCGTGTCGTCCAGCGCGTAGGTGTACCCGACGATCTCGCCCCCGTACGAATCCGCCTTTGCCTCCCACGAGAAGCTGAGCGTTTCACCCTCGAAGATCTGGAGCGGCTTTCGCGGGATGTCGTTGTATCCGATGGCCTTCGGAAGGGGCAGGGTGAGCACGCTGGCTCGGATCTCCAGAGCTGGGCCGGGGTTCATGAGGCTCACGGTGAAATGGCGGATGTTGTTCCCGTAGGCGAGATTCTTCTCGGTGGCTCCGGCCAGGTCCACGGCGCGCTCCGCAAAGACGTACTCGCCCGGCGTGGCGTTCCGGAACCGGTTCTTCAGCGAACGGATCCCGATCCACTTCCAGTCGTCGTAGGGCGCAGGCATCGCGTGCGCCGTACCGCCATTGATCAGGTCGACGTAGAAACGTTCATCGAAGCGTGGCAGCGGCTCGTGCCCGGCCTCCTTGAACGCCCCGATCAAGAGCAGCTGGTACTCGAACGAGTCCACCGGAGTCTTGCCGCCGGTCTCCCCGCCGTCCGGGTCGATGCCTTCCCACTCGAACGTGAAATTGGGACCCACGATCGGATTGAACGACGCGGGACCACGCGTGATCCGGGAGGTGGGCGGCACCGTCTTGGCGGCGAAGAATCGGACCGCGGGAGTCGGATCGATGTTCCCGTCGTTGTCCTCGGCCGCGATCTTGAAGACGTGGCGCCCGACCTCCAGCACGGGATCGACCAGGAAAAGCAACGAGGTGTCCTTGGACGTGGTGGTGTGCCACTCCTTGGGCGGCAGCAGCGTGTCCTCGTCGACGGCAAAGTGGAAGCGCATCACTTCGCCGTCCTTGTCATAGCCGTTCCAGTAGAAGCGCACCCGGAACGTGGTCGTGTCTCCGGGGAGCGGAGCGTAGGTCAGCTCGGTCTCCGGGGTCTGTGAGGGCGGGGTTTCCGGCGGAGTCACCTTGTTCCCGCAGCCGGTCATGTAGAGGAGACCCAACGCCACCAAGGTGAGCGTTGTCAGAACCACGAAACGACGTCGCATCAGCCCGTTACTCCTTCGTTCGGCAGGATCATGGGGTCAGGGGAATCGTGAAGTTGACCTGTTTCAGCCCGTCGGGAAGCTGCGATGGGAAATTCGCTCGGTCTGCGACACGCACCTTGACGGTGTGCAACGTTCCCGAGCTGAGCCGTTGGAAATCACGGTCGGAGACGATGGTGAAGTCCTCGTATTTGTCGAACGTCAGGGTCAACGAGTCATCCAAGAGGACCGATGCCTGCTTGGTCTTGCCGTCCTCGTAATCGGAGCCGACCCAGCGGATGATCCTGGCAGGTTCCGCAGGGTCCGGCCCGTTCTGGTCGAAGTCGTAGGTCGTATCGGCCACCGAGACGGAGTCGAGCGTCGGGTAGTAGTTGCAGTTGAACCGGAACGTGGCCGGGGAACCGTCCACGCGCCCCGAGCAGTCCCGTGTCGCGACGCGGGCGAGCATGTCGATCCCGGCATCGAGGGAATCGAGGATGAACTGCGTGAAGCCGAGAGGGCCCAGGACGTCGGGATCGTTGGTCTTGAAGCGGATCGTTTCCCCCTGGGGGGTCACACCCAGCGAGTCCTGGAAGCCGATGATGTAGGGCCCGTTGTCGTCGCGACTCCCCGGGTTGAGCACGATCGACCAGCCGTTCGTGCAGTTCGCCTCGCATCCGCCGTGGGAGTCGTCACCGTCCCAGTACCACCAGACGGTGGAACGGTAGGGCACGATCTGCCCTTCGTAGAACGGTTGCACGATATGAACCTCCTGGCCGCGGAGGTAGTGCTGCAGGTAATAGCCGACCTTGCCCTGGCCATCCACGGCGATCGTGGTCTCGGGGTCGTGGTTCACGACGAACTGCGTGCTCTTCTTCCCCACCGCATTGGCGTTGTCCACCGCCGTCACGGTCATCGTGTAGATGCCGCTCGGCAGGTCCACCGATCCGGGGGAGCCCGGGCTGTTGAAGGTGACGCTCGAGTCCGTCGTGAAGTCACTGTGGAACGGGCCCACGTCGAAACGGTATCGGGTCACGACGCCGTCGGGATCTCGTGCATTCCAGCTCACCACGAAGGGCGCGCCGTCGCACAGGGTATCGATGACCGCCGGGAACTGTGGGTTGGGGATCGCGCCGATGAAGTTCACCAGGGGAGTCTCGGTCTTGGCCTTGAACAGCCGCCGGTTGAAAATCGTGAGCGAGGGATCCGGCTTGCCCAGGTTGTCCACGGCCCGGATGTAGAAGGTGTGCGCCTTCGTTGTCTGCGGGTTGACTCCCGTACCCCCGGTGAGCTGCGAGCTGTCGTTCACCGTTAGCTCGAAGATGCTGTCGGTCTTCGTGGTGAAGCGAAACGCTCCGATGCTCGAGTCGTCCCACGAGTACTCGTACCCGACCACATACCCGTCGGAGTCCTCGCCTCTCCAGTAGAGGTGGATCCGGTAGGAATACGCGAGATCCGCCACGGTCGTATCCACCGGCGCGGCCACCAGAAAGGTCTGCGGCGGCCGGTTGCGGTCCACATTCAGCGGATCCTTCGCGCACGACAGAAGGACCACGCCCACAACGAGTATCAGAACGACCAAGGCCGAGACGCGCCAAAGTCTTGGCAGGAACATTTCGTTCTCCGAGGAGTCTGGTTTGACCACCGGCAGGTGTATGGGTGCGAGTTTGGGGGACCCCTGAAAACTACCGTTCCTCCTCCGACCTGTCAACGGCATTTTCGGGTGCGGGCCGGGCCGGGGCCGGGGGCCGGCGCGAGGTGCGAAAAGGGCCGCCGGTTTCCCGGCGGCCCTTCCGCTTGCTGCGTACCGCTTTGGAGCTGGGTTACTTCACAAGGACCAGGTGGTTCGGTCCCGTCAGGACCTCGCCGCCCGGGAAGAAGAGCTTGTAGAAGTACACCCCGCTCGCCAGCGCGGTGCCGTCATCCTTCTTACCGTTCCAGCGGATCTCGTTCGGACCGACAATGACGGTCGAGTGCAGCGTGCGAACCAGCGCGCCGCTCACACTGAAGATCCGAATCTCAGCCTTGCCCGCCTGCGCGCTCGAGAAGCGGATCGCGGTGTGCGGGTTGAACGGGTTCGGGTAGTTGCCATCGATCTTGTTGATCCGAGGAGCCGCCTCAGGACCCTGGTCAGGAACTCCCGTGGCCAGAGAGCCGGCCTGGATCGGATAGAGCGGACCGTAGGTCGTCGTCTGGAACTCGGCCGACTGGGTCGCCCACTCCGCCGATATCGACGAGGAGGTCTGGGGTGTCGGGATCGGGCACGGGAAGCAGACCGCGGTGGAAACCTGGCCCGCCCGATCACCGCGGCAGCTCGTAAGGAACTTGTACATCACACGCATCCGGTTTTCGACGCCGGAGCGAGTGTAGTTGGGGCTGACGCTGCTGATGTTCGGATCGCGGATGAACTGGATCGAGAATCCGTAGGCAAGGGCCTTGTTGCGGTCCTTGTCCCCGATGTTGTCCAGGTCGCGCATGCGACCAACGGAGGCCGCCTGGCCGGTCGGGAACTCCGCTCCAATGAAGGCGTCAGCATCCGCCACCTTGGTAAGGGCGTCGAACTTGTTCGGGGTCGGACACCCACCATCCATCGGATACGCGTTCGCGTTGTCCGTGAAAGGCGGTACGGGGTTCTGGGTCTCCTTGATGAACTTGTCGTTCATGTTGAAGTACGCCTGCGGCGAGGGCCAGGTGTTGTCGACGGCGGCCACACCGAACACCTGGCTCGCCATGCTCAACTGGAGGTCATTGGCCACACCGCTCGGCGTGATCATGTAGAAGAACCCATCGTCGCTGTTCGTGAACGCACAGCGGTCCCCACCGTCCGTCCCCGTCTCCTTCCGCCACCACTGCTCGAGCAGATACGCGTCTTCCTCGTTGAAGGTCGACCTGGTGGTGGTGTGCCCGGACTCGATGATGATCCGGTACCAGGAGGCCAGCGAGTCGACGATAGGATACTCGAGGTAGTTCGGGAAGAAGTTGCTCAGACGGTCCGGACGCTTGCCCGGGAGCTCGTGCCCGCCGAACCCGTTCGCCGTGGTGCCGGACGACAGGTGACGGTAACGGTCCGCCCGGACGCCCAGACCGCGGAGCGCCTGGTTCATCGCGTCATAACCGAAGTTCCAGTTCGTGTATGCCGATTCCAGGTTCAGGATCGGCGTGTTGGTCCGTCCGGCCAGCAGCGACCCTGCGGGACCGGCCGGGTATACGCTCGGAAGAACCCGGAACTCGATGATGTCCGGTGCCCTGACAGAGCTGTTCGGCAGGATCGGAAGGTCTTCCGTCTCGTTCGCGCGGGAGTCGGACGAGAACTGGTACGTGACGCCGCACGGGCCAGTCGTTCCGTTCCCGATGTCCACCGCCTTGAAGTAGTACTGCATCCGGGTTCCGCGCGGCAACCAGCGCAGCGCGTTGTAGTTGTTGATACCGTTGATCGTGAATCCACCCGGGATGCCGGTGTTCGCGATCTGCTTGTCGAACGGCGGCCAATTGATGTTGTAATCCGAATCAACCACCGTGGTGTCGTTCACACCGGGAGCGACCGTGCTCGCGACCATCTCCGTGGAATCCCACGGGCTCCAGGTCCTGTTGGTCGGATCGAAGAGCCGGAAAATCATCCGGGGCATGTCGCAGCCGAAGTTGTGGGTGTTGTTCGTGTGCGCGTACTCGCTGCCCGTGGGGCCCAACTCACCGGCGCCGAGGTCGGCGGCCTTGTCGAAGCCGTGCAACCAGTTGATGCCCATGCCGTTCTTGCGCAGACCGGTGAGCATGTTCACGTCGATCGAGTCGCCCAGCGTCTGGTTCCAGTTGTCGTTGACGGAAATGTTGTGGTCCAAGGGTTGGCCCAGACCGGATCCGCGGTTGCCGGGCCAGCACGCATTGACCTGATTTCCGCAGTTGGCCGGCGGGCCCGAAACGGTCGAGCCGATACGGCCGTCCACGAACGTCGTCTGCGCCACCGAGCCGTTGAAGATTCCAAAGAACGGCAACGCGCCGGTGCCCCCGACGACCTGGAGCTTGAAGTCGTCATAGAGGAGCGGGTTGGTCTGGCTGGGAACGCAGTTCACGCGGTCGGCAGCAAACGGCGCGATGCACTGCATGTCGAACCGAACTTGTACCGAGTCCGCCGACGTGGCCGTGGAGATGTCGTCGCCGTCGGTAACCCACGCTTGGAGGGACCCTGTGGCCACGCCGCCACCCGGAGCCGTGTTGTTCCACTGGCCCCAGGACCCCTGCTTGAAGATCCGGAACTCCGATTGCTGGACGTAGCCGGAGAAGCGCGGCAGGTCCAGGTACTCGTTCCAGAACAGCAGCACCTGGGACGTACCCAAGGGAATGGCGAAGGTACAAGGAACGACCGCGTTGTACTGCTTGGGAATGGCCAGGTTGGTCGTCGCGTCGCCGCCCTCGAAGAACAACTCCTGAGGGAGAGCCTTCTGCGGCGAGCAGATGTCCGAAGTCTGGTTCTCGGTGCCGGGAGCCAGCTGCCAGCGCTCGCCGATGCCCGGTGGGACGCGCGAGGAAACGATCGGAATCGGGATATCGAGGCCCGGATCCGGGATACTGGCGCCGGACCAGACAAGGACCGTGCCATCGACGGAGTCCGTGACGCGGACGCCGGCGGGCGGCACGAAGGTGGCAGCCCCGGCGTAGATCGTCGTCGTCACGCCGGTGTTGGTCACGGTGATGTTGTCCATCATCTGGCCATTTCCGTTCGGCCAGATGCCGTCCTCGCTCGACACCAAGCAGTCCGCCGTGAACACGACGTAGATTGCCCGGTGATCGTCGTCGATCGTGATGTCGAAATGGCTGACGATCGGATCGGCAGCGGTGTCGCCTAGTTGGATCTGGAGCTCGACGGGATCGGTGTTCTGCGTAATCGAGGCTCCACCCAGCTGCGAACCCGTGAACGTGACGATCTGATCGGAGTCTCCGAACGGACCCGCCGTCGGTACACCCGCCGGCGGCATCATATCGTCAATGTAGTCACGACGGTTCTGGAGTGGATCGCGATCAGCGTCGGGGGACGGATCCAAGGGATCGCCGGCGCCGCCTCCGATGATCGCCTCGTAGTCGTAGTTCCACTCACTGCTGAAGCTTGCGTCGAAGCCGAGCACGTACGTGCCGCCCGCATTCGCGTGGTCGCCCGTATCGATGTACAGGATCTGATAGGTGATGTTCGGATAGCCGAGGTCGGCCTTGACGATGCTTCCCGCCGGGCCTGGGCCGATCGTGTAGTTGGTGTCGAACTTGCCGCACCAGATCATGTGGGTGTGCGCGTCGTCGATCATCTCCGGCCGTTCAGCCACCGGATCCGACGTGTTCGCGACGTGCCACAGCTTCTCCGGAAGCGACAGATCGGCGCGTGTGTAGGCGATCAGGTTGTTCGCCGGATCCGGCTGGTTGTCGATGTAGCCTGAGGAGTTCGCGAAGCCAGCGGTCGGCTGGAGGCTATCCGCCACCGCGTTAGGCTTCGCCGCCCACGTGCCGAGCGAACGCTGGACGCAAGCGCCTGGGTAGAGGAAGTACGTGGTCGTCACGATCGAGGACTGCTTGATGAGGCTGCCGCTGAGAGTCCCCTGATAGGTCTCGCCACGCGCCATGGCGCCGATGGCGCCGGCCCGATTCTCAAGAGGAATCGGATCCGGACGCACCTTCCCGGGACCTTCCTTTGGTAGCCCGCTGGGTGCCGCGACCACGGGCATGGCCCACAGTCCAATAGCCACGAGGCCCAGCATGGCAAATAAGGTTTTCCGCATTTTCACATCCTCCTTAGCGTTTCCTAACACGGAGTCCAATTTCGGGAGGACTTGCTTTGGAACCTGTCTTCACGGAATTCGGTACCAATGATTGAGCTTGGAGTGGAGCTTCGAGGCGCGTGCTCGTTGGGACAGGGACCGAACTCATGCGGCGCCTCTTCTCTCGTCCTTTACCGACCTCCTTTCCTCGCGTTTTAGATTTAGGGCTCTAACTCTTATTTTTTCAAAGGTGTAAACGTCGGTTGAGTCGCCTCACCTCCTCGTCAAGTACGCCTTACTCTTACTCGTATGTTCGTAACAGATAAGCCCCTGCCCGAAGACAAAATGAGCCGCACCGTCAGCCCACGTGTTGTCGCCCGTCAGGTGTAAGGTCAATAGGTTCTAGCGGTTGCGGCTTCCAAGAGGCAAGTTATTTTGCCTCCTTTGCCCGCCTAGTATAGGTGAAAAACCCGCTAATGTCAAACGGATTTTTAACCTGGAGCACTCGGCAGCAGGGAGAAGTCGGCGATGCGGAGGAAGGTCTGGCGGACTGCTTCCAGCAGGCCCAGTCGTCGTTTGCGGGCAACGGGGTCGTCCACCATGACCATCACTGCGTCGAAGAACCGGTCGATGGCCGGCCGGAGGCCCAGGAGGTGGCGGAGGACGGCCCCGTAGTCGGGAAGGGCCCCCTGCAGGTAGGTCTCGACGGCCTGGCGGGCCATCTTGGTCTCGAGGTGGAGGTCCGCCTCCGCCCGCTCCCCGAAGGCATCCGCCCGCTCCGCCATGGGCTGGCCGGCCGAGATTTCGCCCGGTGGAACCGAACGGAGGATGTTGGCGGCTCGACGGTAGCCGATCAGGACCCCTTCGAAGTCAGACGTCCTGCGGATATCTTCGATCGCCCGAGCGCGGGCGAGTAGGTCGACCGGGTCCCCCGGACGGACCGCGAGTACCGCGGCTGCCGTTTCTGACGATATTCCATAGTCTTCCAGAGCGCTCGCGGCCCGCTGCTCCCAGAACTCGGCGAAGCGATCCGGCTCGCCCGGCGGAATGCCTGCCTTGTCGTAAACGCCCTCCATGAAACGAGCTGCGTCGAGGACATCGAGCCGCCACTCGGACTCGACCAGGATCCGAACGATCCCGTTCCCCGCGCGCCGGAGCCCGAAGGGATCCTGAGAGCCGCTCACCTCGAGACCCGCCCTGAGGCCGCCCGTCGTGGCCTCGATCTTGTCCGCCAGCGCCACGAGCTTCCCTTCGGGGGTGTATGGGATCGGGTCCGAGGGGCCTTCCGGGCGGTAGTGTTCGCGGATGGCCTGGGCCACCTCCAGCGACTCACCCGAGGCCGCCGCGTACTCTCCCCCGATGATGCCCTGGAGCGATGCGAACTCCTTGCCCGAGCGGACCATCTCGCTTGCGAGATCGGCCTTGCACAGGAGCGCCGCGCGCTTGGCCGCTACGAGCGATTTCGGCGCGAGCCGCCGCGCCAGATCCTCCACGAGCACCACGAGGCGCTCCGAGCGATCCTGGACCGTGCCGAGTCGCTCGTGCCACACGATGCCTCTGAGGAGCGGCAGCTTGGCCTCGAGGCCACCCTTGAGGTCGTTGTCCCAGTAGAAGCGCGCATCCTCGAGCCGGGCCCGGAGCACGATCTGGGTCCCCCGGCGGATCTCCTCCACACCAGGACCCCGGCCGCTCCGAATCATGATGAAGTGAGGCAGGAGCGCGCCGTCCTTGCCCTCGACCGCGAAGTAGCGTTGGTGGGCGCGCATGGCGGTCACGATGACGGGACGTGGGAGCTTCAGATAGGCCACGTCGAAGGACCCCGGCACCGCCTCGGGCCATTCAACGAGATTCGCGACCTCGTCGATGAGCTCGTCGTCCTCGACCACGCGCCCCGAGAGAGTGGCCGCGCACCGCGCGAGCTCCTCCCGAATCCGGGCGCGCCGGGCTTCCGGGTCCACGATCACCCCGGCCTCCTGGAGCGCCGTCTCGTACGCACCGGGCGTTGGAATCGGCAGCCAGCCAGGAGCGAGGACGCGATGCCCGCGCGTGCGATGGCCCGAGGCCACGCCGAAGGCCTCGAACTCGAGCGTCCTGCCCCCCAGGAGCGCCAGGATCCAGCGGACCGGGCGCGCGAATCGCGCCGGTCCGTTCCAGTGCATGGTCTTGGGGAAGTGGAGGGACGTGATCCAGTCGGCAAGCCGGGCCGGAAGCACGTCCGTCGCCGCGGCGCCTTTCTCGTCCACGCGCGCGAGCAGATACTCACCCTTGGGGGTGGTGACCCGCTCGAGGGCCTCGACCGCAACTCCGGCCGACTTCGCGAAGCCCTTCGCGGCCTGCGTCGGCTGCCCCGCCACGTCGAACGCAACCCGCGCGGCCGGTCCGGTCATCTCACGGATCCGGTCCTCCTGGCGGGCCGCCACCCCTTCCACGATCAGCGTGAGACGCCTCGGCGTGCCCAGCGTCCGGACCGTGCCGTGCGCGAGCCGCGCGTCCTCGAGCCCGCTCCGGGCCAGAGAGGCCAGCTCCTTGAGCGCCGGCGCGATGAATCCGGCCGGGATCTCCTCGCAGCCGATCTCGAGAAGGAGGGTTTCAGCCACGGGTCGTCGATGGCTCCGGGGCCGCCTGGCCAGCGAGAAGGGGCCAGCCCATGGCTTCACGCTGCTTCAGGTAGGCGCCCGCGGCCGCTCGCGCCAGTTTCCGCACGCGCGCGATCGAGGCCACGCGCTCGGTGACGCCGATCGCGCCGCGGGCGTCGAGCAGGTTGAACACGTGCGAGCACTTCACCACGTAGTCGTATCCGGGGAGGACCATTCCCTCCTTGAGGAGGCGGTAGGCCTCGCGCTCGAACTTCTCGAACAGCTCGAACAGAAGCGTGGGGTCGGAGTGCTCGAAATTGAAGCCGCACCACTCGACCTCGGCCTGGAGGAAGAGGTCCGCCCAGGTGCGGTCGCGCGACCACTGGAGATCCATGATTCGGTCGACCCCCTGGAGATAGCAGGCGATCCGTTCGATGCCGTACGTGATCTCGGCGGTGATCGGCTCGAGCTCATACCCGCCCGTCTGCTGGAAGTAGGTGAACTGCGTGATCTCCTGGTTGTCGAGCCATACCTCCCACCCGAGGCCCGAGGCGCCCAGGGTCGGCGATTCCCAGTCGTCCTCGACGAAGCGCACATCGTGTCGTTCGAGGTCGATGCCGAGGTGGCGCAGGCTGTCGAGGTAGACCTCCAGAACGTCCTCCGGGGAGGGTTTGAGCACGACCTGGTACTGGTAGAAGAGCTGGAGCCGGTTCGGGTTCTCGCCGTAGCGGCCGTCCTTGGGACGGCGCGAAGGCTCGACGTAGGCCGCCTTCCACGGCTCGGGGCCGAGGACCCGGAAGAAGGTGGCCGGGTTGAAGGTCCCGGCGCCCACCTCGCTGCTGTACGGCTGGAGGAGCGCGCAGCCCTGATCCGACCAGAACTGCTCGAGGCGGAGCAGCGTCTCCTGGAAGGTGCGCGGGGGCTCCCCGATGGACCCGACGCCGGCGTTCGAGCGGGCAGCCCCGGCCGCGACCGCCCGGGGGCTCTTCGCGCCCGCGGCGGCCTTGGCGCTCATGTCCCCTCCGCGTAGCGGACGAGCCGCTCACCCACGCGCATCGAGCGAAGGCCATCGAAGCGTTCGAGATGCGCCGACAGGAAGCGCTCGACCGCGCGGGAGACCTCGTGGCCGGGATAGCGCTCCATCGCCCAGGACGCGACCGAGGCGGGCTCGCGCTCCCCGAGCGCGATGAGTGTCCTCCGAGCGCGCTCGGAGATCCGGAACGAGGCCGCGTCGCCGCCGCAGGGGGCGCCGCAGAGAAGTCCCCCTCGGAGCGGATGGAAGAGCCCTCCCTGCTCGAGCGGGCGGCGGCACTCCATGCAGGAGCTGAGCTCCGGCGCGTAGCCGAGGAGCGCGCAGGCCCGCACCTCGAACCCGCGCAGGATCGCCTCGAGGGCAGGAGCGGGCGCCTGGGCCATCGCGGCCAGGGTCGCGATCGCGGCCTCGAGGAGACTCGAGTCCTCCGCCTCCGCCTCGCCGTACGCAGCCCGCTCGAGGAACTCGAGCACCGCGCCGGCTCGGGCGAAGCGGTCGGGATCCTCCCAGAGCGGGGGCCAGTAGGCCGTGATGTCCGCCTTGGAGAGGAGCTGGAGATCGCGCTCGGTCTTCCGGTAGACCACCGCGCTCAGCCGTACGCCCGGCTCGAGGGAACCGCCGAAGCGGCTCCGCGGGCCGCGGGCCCCCTTGGCGACGCAGCGCAGGAGCCCGTGGGCGGCCGTGAAGAGGTGGACGATGAGGCTACTCTCGCCGAGGCGGTACGAGCGCAGCACGAGGGCGTCCGTCTGGACGATGGCCACGCTCAGGCTCCCACGGCCGGGTCGGGAGGAACGACCACGCCGCACGAAACCACCATCTTGACCGCCTGATCGATGCGCAGGTTGGTCGGGATCAGGTCCCGCTGCGGGTAATAGACGAGATGCCCCGTCGTGGGATTGGGAGGCGAGGGCACGAAGACCCCCTCGAGGATCTCCCCCGTGCCGTCTCCCATGGTGCGCGGCGGAGGCGATGTGACGAAGCCGATCGAATAGACGCCGGGGCTCGGGAACGGCACGAGCACCACCCGCTGGAACGCCTGGCGGCGCTCCCCCAGGAACGTCTCGCCGATCTCCTTCAGGACGACGTATAGACCGCGCAGGAACGGGACCCTGAGGAGCGCCGACTCGATGATTCCGCCCAGCCATCGCGCGAGGAAGCTGTTCGCGACCGCGCCCGCCACGAGGATGACCACGATGACGGTGAGGAATCCGAGCCCGGGGATGCCGCCGGGGCGGAGATAGCCGCCGCGCACGGTCGTGCCGAGCAGGTGGTCGACGAAGACGAAGAGCTTCCAGACGATGTAGCCGGTGAGCACCACGGGCGAGAGGACCAGGAGTCCCGTCAGGAAGTACGTGCGGAGTCGTGCCAACACGGCGGCATCATACCAGCGACGCGCGGAGAAGTCGCGCCTCGAGCGCCGCCATGCGGCGTCGCTCCGCGGGCGCCCGGTGGTCGTGTCCGAGGAGATGGAGCATTCCGTGCACGACGAGGTGCGCGACCTCGCGTGCGAGGGTCCGGCGCGCGGCGCGCGCCTGCGTCGAGGCCGTCTCGAGCGAGACGTAGATCTCGCCCAGGAAGACGGCCGCCTCCGGATCGGCGAGGTCCGTCGGATCGGCGAACGGGAACGAGAGCACGTCCGTGGGGCGGTCCACCTCGCGGTAATCGCGGTTCAGGGCCCGGACGTGCGCGTCATCGGTGAGGACCACGTCGAGCCCGGCGCGCGGGCGCTCGAGGCGATCGAGGGACGCGCGAACGAGCGACTTAAGAGTGGTCGATCTTAAGCCGGCTCTTGTCCCCGAGAACGCGACGCGGATCGGGACGGCGCCCGCGCTCCGACGCCGGCGCGCCGGGGTAGTCGACGCGGGCGTGGAAGAGCGCCGTGAGGATCGGGATGAAGCTCTCGCGGACCCTCGCGAGGTCCTCGAACGTGATCGGGCTTTCATCGAGCTGGCCGTCCTCCACTCGGGCGTCGAGGATCCGGGTCACGACCCCTCGGATCCGGCTGGGCGTGGGCTCCGTGAGCGAGCGGGCCGCCGCCTCGACGGCGTCGGCCAGCATCAGCACGGCCGTTTCCTTCGAGCGGGGCTTGGGGCCAGGATAGCGGAAGTCGCGCTCCTCCACCGTCGGGTCCGCGCTCTGGGCCTTGTGGTAGAAGAACGTCATCAGCGTCGTGCCGTGGTGCTCCAGGATCGCGTCCACGATCGCGCGCGGCAGCCGCTCCTTGCGCGCGATCTCGGCCCCCTCCCGCACGTGGGCCTCGATGATGAGGCAGCTCATCGTCGGCGAGAGCTTCTCGTGCCGGTTCCGCGCGCTCGACTGGTTCTCGACGTAGTACTCCGCCTTCTCGATCTTGCCGATGTCGTGGTAGTAGGCCCCCACGCGCCCGACGAGCGGATTCCCGCCGATCGCCGCCGCGCCCGCCTCGGCCAGGCTCCCGACCACCAGGCTGTGGTGGTAGGTCCCCGGCGCCTCCAGCATGAGCCGGCGGAGGATGGGGCGGTTCAGATCCGCCAGCTCGAGGAGCGTGATGTCCGTGGTCACGGAGAAGATGGATTCGAGGAGCGGAAGGAGCAGGGTCACAGCGAGCACCGACGCGAAGCCCGCGATCACCCCCCAGAGTCCCCGGCGCAGGAGCACGATTCCCTGTCCCCCATCCACCAGTCCCATGGCGATGATCGCGAACGCGTACGCCGCCGCGATGATGACCATGGGCCGGTAGAAGTCGCGCCGGCGCCGCACGCCCCGCGCCGTGCTGATCGCGGCGATGCCGGCGAGCGCGCTCCCCGTGAGGAAGGGCAGCCCGAGTCCGAACACGACTCCGATGAGGAGAGAGGCGACGAGCGTCGCCGCGAACGCGAGCGCCTGTCCGAAGAGGAGAGCCGCTGAGAGCGAGAGCACCGTGATCGGGATCAGCATCTCGTTGCCGCGGAACTGGCTCATCACGAGCCAGCCGACGGCCATGACGAGGGCCGTGAGCACGGCGAGGAGAAGCAGCAGGTTCACGTCGCCGTAGACGCGCGGATGGTTCTGCTTCAGGTACCGCAGGAATCCCGCGATGAGGAACGAGATCAGCGTGAGCCGGGCGAGGAGCGCGAGCAGGTCCTGTCGCCAGGCATCCTTCGGGCGCGCGCGATCGTTCCAGGCGCGGAGCGACTCCAGCTTCCGGATGTGGAGCGCCGTGGCGATCTCGTGGCTCCCGATGATCTTCTCGTCCTTGCGCACGAGCCCGTCGTAGGGCTCGACGGCCGAGCGGCTCTCCGCGCGGATCCGCTCGGTGGTCGAGGCCTCGTAGCGAAGGTTGGGCACGACGAGCGCCGCGATCAGCTCCTGGAGCGCGCGCGCCGCCTCCGGTCGATTCGGGAACGCCCGCGCCCCTTCGTCCCAGGCCAGCTCGCGCACGCTGTCCAGGTCGTAGAGGGCGCCCCAGGGAATCGGCACCCGCATGCCGTCCCGCTGCACGGACACCGCGGTCGCGTCGGTCTCCAGGCGCGCGCTCCGGATCTCCGGCATGAGGCCGGCGGCGTAGGCCTGCTCGGCGATCCGCTGCGCGAGCATGGCCACGCGCGGCCCTTCCGTTCCGGAGAGGACGTGGAGCGCGGACGGCGTGAGCCCCAGGCCCTCGAGGCGCGCGCGCGCCTCCGGGGCGCGGCCGCCCCGGCCGTCTCCCTGGAGCGAGTCGAGCGCGGCGTGCACCTGCGGCGCGACCGCCGGATCCACCGAATAGACCGGCGGCACCTTGCGCGCTGCGGAGACCTGCTCGGCGTGGTAGAGGGAGCGGTCCTTGAGCAGGTAGAACTGGAACGGGGCGATCACGTCCCGCTTGGCCGGGAAGCCCTCCCGGAGCGTGATCACCTCGAAGTCTGGCTCCCGCGGGATGAGCAGGCAGGTGAAGAGAAGGAAGCCGACGAGGAGCGCGCTCCGGCGCGAGCGCCGCCCAAAGAAGCGCGCAAGACGCGCCCGAACGCCGTTCTTCTTCTCGCGTCGGCGCGACTCGAGAACCCGGAAGGGCTCGGTGCTCATGAGGAGGGTGTCCCCTGGGGCCTGGGCGGCTGCGTCTTCTCGTGCTCGTCGAAGGCGCGGATGATCTCGCGCACGAGATGGTGGCGCACGACGTCCCGCTCGTTGAGGTAGACGAAGGAGAGATCGGAGACGCCCTGGAGGATCCTCTGGATCTCCACGAGGCCCGACGCATGCTGCGTGCCGAGGTCGATCTGCGTGACGTCTCCGGTGATCACCGCCTTCGAGCCGTAGCCGAGCCGGGTGAGGAACATCTTCATCTGTCCGACCGTGGTGTTCTGGGCCTCGTCCAGGATCACGAACGCGTTGTTGAGGGTCCGGCCGCGCATGTACGCGAGCGGGGCGACCTCGATCACGCCCAGATCGAGGAACCGCCGGATCTTCTCGTACGAGAGGAGATCATTGAGCGCGTCGTAGAGCGGACGGAGGTACGGATCCACCTTCTCCTTCATGTCGCCCGGCAGGAACCCGAGGTTCTCCCCGGCCTCGACGGCGGGCCGCACGAGGAGGATGCGCTCCACCTGACGCGCCTTGAGCGCGTGGACCGCCGCGGCCACGGCGAGATAGGTCTTCCCCGTCCCGGCCGGTCCGATCGCGAAGACGATGTCGTGCTTCTGGAGCGCGGCCACGTAGCGGGCCTGCCCCAGCGTCTTCACCCGGATCGTGCGCTTGTCGAACGAGAAGAGAACCGGATGCTCGTACAGCTCGAGCGATGCGTGCCGGTCCGCCGGATTGCTGAGGCCGATGAAGTTGTTGACGTCGTGCTCCTCGAGGACGGCACCGCGCCGTACGAGATCCGCGAGCGCGCTCAGCACCGCGCTCACCTCGTCGACGGGTCCCTCCTGGCCACGGACGGCGATCTTGCCGTCGCGGTATGTGAGCTGGACGGGGTAGCTCCGCTCGACGAGCCGGAGGTTGGCGTCGTTCTTTCCAAACAGGGAAAGCGGGTCGACGTCCGGAATGGCCACGGTCTTCGTCATCTCCGCCACGGGCGCGTTCATCGTGGGATCTGGATCTCCTGTCCTGGGTAGATGCGATCCGGATCGTGGATCCGTTCGCGATTGGCTCGGTAGAGCCGGTTCCATCGTGCCGCTTCTCCGTACACCTCGGGCTTCGCGCTGATCGTCCACAGCGATTCCCCCGCCCGCACCACGTAGCGATCGCCTCGGCCCGGCGCCGGCGGCGGTCGCTCCGGCTCGGCGGCGTGCGCCTCGGAGAGGCGTCGCTCCAGCTCGTCCGCGCGGGCGGCGAGGGAGTCCACCTCGGCCTGGAGCGGCCCGGTCGTCGCCCGGAGCCCTTCGAGCGCCTCCTCCGCGCCCTCGATCTGCTCGCGGAAGAGGTCCCGCTGCTCGGCGAGCTCGCGGCAGTACTCCTGCCGCTGCTCGTCGCTCAGCTTCCGGTACTCCTGCGGCGAGTAGTAATCGCCGAGTGACGCGTCCGCCACGCGGAGCACCGGCTTGCCGCATCCAGCCGCCACGGCGAGGAGTGCGAGCCCTGCCAGGCAGATCCGCACCGTCAACGGGAGCCGCCTCCCGCGAGTGAATCCAGGGCTGCCTGCACGGAGCCGACGCGCCGGGCCGCCTCGTTGCGGCGGGCCATGAGCGCGCGCTCCTGGGCGGTCTCGCGATCGACCTCGGCCTCCAGGTGATCGGTCTTGGTCCTGAGACTGTCCAGCTCGGTGGTCGGCGTCGGGCACGGCGCCGTTGCCCCGCCGCACCCGACCAAGCTGAGCGCCAGGAGAACGAGGCAGGTGGGGGGCCCAGCCCAGGACGCGGCGCGCGGCCAGAATCGAACCAATCGGCCAAACCCGGACCGCCGGCCAGACCCCTCCCCGAAGGAGCTGGCCGGCACGGTCCCGAGATCGCTCAACTGTCTTTGAATTATCAACTTAGGAGGTTTTCCGCCCTCGCGCAGAGTGCCCGTCCCTGGATCAACGGTAGGCACGTCGCCCGGGTAAGTCAAGAGCCACCCCCCGGACGGCTCTCGAGGAGAGCAGAAACAGTACCAGCGGGAGGAGAAAGCCTCGCTCGAGACGGGCCGACCGTCCCGTCAGTCCTTCTTCCGGGTCACGTTTAGATGCAGCTCCCGGAGATCGGCCTCGTCGATCGGGCCCGGCGCGTCGTCCATGAGCGAGGTGGCGCGTGCGGTCTTCGGAAACGCGATCGCCTCCCGGATCGAGTCGCCGCCGTGGAAGAGCACGACGAGCCGGTCGAGCCCGAGCGCGATGCCGCCGTGCGGCGGAGCCCCGTACTCGAACGCCTCGAGCAGGAAGCCGAACTTGGAGCGGGCCTC
>JAEHDN010000243.1 GCA_016880395.1 Candidatus Eiseniibacteriota bacterium | reverse complement strand
TCTGCAGACGCGTCCCCCCCTCGCCCGGAGCCAGCGTGAGGCTCATGCGGGCTCGGATCCCTCCGCCTAACCGCCGGTCGTTCGCTTCGGCTCGCATGCGCGCTCGCCAGGCGTTGCGATCCCGTTCTTCGACGGTCACGGTGCCCTGAAGGGCGAGACGGATCGGGCCGACCTGAAACTTGAGGCTTCCTCGATAAGCGCTCGGATCGACGATCTCGATGCTCTCGACCCCCGGGACGCAGCGGGCCACCCTCGGGAGCTCCATCAGGAAGTCCCACAGGCGCTCGCGCTCCACGGGGATCACGCACTCCTGCGTGAACGTCAACGCGCCCCTCGCGCCGCCTCCCATGCTTGCGAGAGCGCCCGTCCGACCATGACCCCGGTCATCTCGCGTTTGTAGGCGGCGGACCCTCGGTGGTCGCTCAGAGGATCCACCGCGCCTTTGACCGCCTCGCCCGCTGCTTGGAGCAGGCTCTCGCTGAGCCGCTGGCCCGGAAGGAGAGCCTCCGCCACCCTTCCGCGCAGCGGCGTCATCCCGACCGAGCCAAGCGCGATGCGCGCTTCGCGGCAGCGCTCGCCGTCCGGCTCCAGGGTCACGATCGCGGCGACGGCCACCGTCGCATAGTCGTCCGCGGTCCGAGGAAGAAACTTGAGGAAGGTCGCCCCGCTCGCAACGGGGAGGAGGGGCACCGTGACCGCCGTCACGAGCTCGCCCGGCTCGAGCGCGGTCTCGTAGTAGTCGCGGAAGAACTCCCCCAGCGGGAGCTCCCGGTGGCCCCGCGCTCCGCGGATCTCCACTCTGGCGCCGAGCGCCAGGAGCGTCACCGGAGGATCTTGATTCGGGTCGGCGTGAGCGAGCGCTCCCCCGATGGTGGCCATGTGGCGGATCCGGACGGTCGCCACGCGGCGAAACGTCTCGGCGAGAACGGGAAGCCGCTCCCGCACGAGCGGCGAGACCTCCGCCTCTCGATGGGTGACGAGAGCGCCGAGCCGAAGGGCGCCGTTGGTCGCCTCGATCCGGTTCAGCCCCTGGACGTCGCGCAGGCTCACGAGGCAGCCCGGACGAACCAGATGTTGTCTCATCATGGTCACGAGCGCGGTTCCGCCCGCAACGACCCGCGCCTCCTCGCCATGCTCACGGAGGACGGCGAGGGCTTCATCGAGCCCGCGCGGGGCGCGATACTCGAAGGCGTTCACGCTCGACTCCGCTCGGCCGCGGCCCGGATCGACTCCACGATCTTGTAATAGCCCGTGCACCGGCAGAGATTCCCGACCATCCATTCCCGGATCTGCGCGTCGCTCGGGTCCGGGATCGCATCGAGGAGCGCCTTGGCCGACACGACCTGGCCCGGCGTGCAGATGCCGCACTGAAAGCCGCCCGCGTCCATGAACGCCTGCTGAACCGGGTGGAGCCGCTCGTCCTCGGCGAGCCCTTCGACCGTGGTGACCGCGTGGCCGTCCGCGAAGACCGCCAGCGCGATGCAGGAGCTGATCATCTTCCCATCCAGCAGCACGGTGCACGCTCCGCAAACGCCGACGCCACACCCTTCCTTGGAGCCGGTGAGCCCCAGATCGTACCGGAGGCAGTCGAGGAGCGTGCGGTAGGTGGG
>JAEHDN010000242.1 GCA_016880395.1 Candidatus Eiseniibacteriota bacterium | reverse complement strand
GCCGGCTCGTCGATTCCGTATCGGCTTCGGGCCGGGGCCGGATCGATCTCTACCCGGACAATCGGCAGTGGCGTGCCGGGTTCAACCTGGCGCTCCAGCTTCCGCACCGGTCCTCGCTCGACGGCGCCTTCGAGTACGCCCAGACCAGACAGAACGATCCCTGGCTGGCCTACACGGTCAACTCCGCCCTCTTCGCGCGGACGGATTCCTTCCCGCTCCCGGGGACCGACACGGACGGGAAGGCCAACCTCACCACGATCAACGTGCGGCTCACGAGCCATCCGTTCGGCAGCCTCGGGACGACGCTGCGAATTCGGGACCACAAGTACGACAACAAGACGCCGGTCTGGAAGCTCGAAGGGCAGGCTCCCTACGACGGCTCCTGGAACGGAACCGACGTGACCGCGCATCCCTTCGGCAGCGAGCAGCTGGTATCCGGCGCCGACGTCGATTGGAGCCCGATGCGTCACGTGGGGCTCTACGGAACCGTGGAGTTCACGCACCGCGAGCACACGTATCGCGAGATCATCGCGGACAACGAGCTGGCGGGCGAAGGGAAGCTGGTCATCCGGCCGAAGACGTGGCTCATGGCGATGGGGCGGTACCGGTACGGAGACCGGGACGCCGACGAGCTCGATATCGAGGAGTACGAGACAAACACCGGCGCGCTCGCGGAGCAGCCGGGGCTCCGGCGCTTCGACGTCGCGTCCCGGATCCAGAACCTGGGCGAAGCGAGCCTTTCGTGGACCGGGATCTCGTCCGCCGCCCTGTCCCTCAACTACCGCTATATGCGGAACGAGTATCACGAGACCAGCCTGGGGCTCCAGGACGACCTCCAGCGGTCCGCGGCGCTCGACCTCCTCCTCACCCCGAACGACCGCTTCGACGTGGAGGGGACTGTCGGCTACGCGTGGATCTACTCGAACCAGGCGTCCCGCACGTCCTCGAGCGGCACGGTCGTGACGGCGGACACGCTCAACTGGCGGGCCCGGCTCTACGACGAGATCATGACCGCAACAGGGACCGTCGGATGGCACGCGGTGCCGAAGAAGATCGACGTCAACCTCAGCTACTTCTACGAGCGGTCGCCGGGAACGTACCGGCTGACCAGCACCAAGCTGACGCCTCCCGCGCAGGATCTCCCGGGTACGTGGTACCGACGCCAGGGGGTCGGAACGGAGCTGACCTACGCTCTCACCAAGGTGGCCGACGTCTCGGCCCGCTGGGCTTGGGAGGAGTACGACGCCAACGATTTCGCATCCCAGGACATCCCGCTCCTACTCGTGACGGGCACCTCCAGGGCCATATACCTGGGTGACAACACGCTGGACTACGTGGCGCAGGCGGTGTCCCTGGTGGTGACCCGGAGGTTCTAGAGAACGGCCTCTGGTGGACCTTGCCAGACCGAGGGCCCCCGTTCGCTGAGCGGCCCGGCGCTGAAGAGAGCGCCGGGCCGCTGTCGCTCCGGGGGGCGCGCCCGGCCTCTCGCCACATCGGAGTGCCTCCCGCCGAGGCTTTTTGCTAGGGTGTAGGGTCACCGAACCGCCCGATTCCTTTCCGTTCACTTCCGGGGATCCCCATGATTGCCGGCCGCTTGTCGTACCTCGCGCTTTCCTGCTTCCTCCTTGCCGTGCTCCTGCTCGCGGCTCCCGCCCTTGCGCTCGTTCAGACGGGGACCTTCTCGATCGTGGCCTACGACTCCGTGACCCAGGAGCTTGGCGTCGCGGTGCAGTCGAAGTACTTCTCCGTGGGAACGGCGGTGCCGTGGGTGAAGGCCGGGGTGGGGGCGGTCGCGACGCAGGCCAACGTGAACGTCGCCCTCGGGCCCCAGGCGCTCGCGCTCCTCGGGACCGGCGTGCCGGCGGCGGACGTGATGCGGGCGCTCGCGGCCACGGACACGTCCTGGGCAGGGCGGCAGGTCGGGATCGTGGACGCGCAGGGTCGTGCGGTGAGCTGGACCGGACCGCGCTGCATGGACTGGGCCGGGGGCGAGACGGGTTCCGGATTCGCGGTGCAGGGGAACATCCTCGCAGGCCCTGCGGTGGTTGCCGGGATGGCCAAGGCCTACCGCGAGACCAGGGGTGAGCTGGCCGAGCGGCTCCTGGCCGCGCTCGACGCGGCCCAGGCGGCGGGCGGCGACAAGCGCGGCATGCAGTCGGCGGCGCTCATGGTCGTGCGGCCGAGCACGATCCATCCCCAGTACAACACCCGCTACATCGACCTCCGGGTCGAGGACCACAAGACGCCGATCAAGGAGCTGCGCCGCGTCTGGAACATCTTCGAGGGATTCCACCTCGCGAACGCGCATCTCGATTTCGCCGAGCAGTACGACGCCGAGGGGCGCGCGGACCTCGCCAAGCTCGATCGCGACCGCGTGGGGGAGAGCATGCAGCGCGCGCTCAAGCGCAACGACCGCGACGCGTCGCTCCTCAACGGGCTCGCCTGGGCGTGCGCGACCCACGACATGTTCCTGCCCGACGCCCTCGAGGCGGCCAAGCGCGCCGTCCTTGTCGAGCCCAGGAACGTGGACATCCTCGATACGCTGGCCGAGGTCTACTTCCGCATGGGAAACGCGACCAAGGCGATCGAGGTGGAATCGAGGGCGGCGACGATCGACCCGAAGAGCAGCTCGCTCAAGCTGCAGATCGAGCGCTTCCGAAAGGGAACCACGCAGTGACTCGACGCCGCACCCGGCGGTGGAGCGGGCCGGCCCTGGCAGCCCTGATCGGCGCCGCGACGCTCGCCCCGGCCGCGCATGCCACCTTCTCCATCGTGGCCTACGACTCGGTCACGCAGGAGCTGGGCGTCGCCGTCCAGTCCCGGGCCTTCAGCGTGGCCGAGGCGGTGCCGTGGGCGGAGGCGGGCGTGGGCGCGATCGCCACACAGGCCACGACGAACGAGTCCTTCGGCCCGCTCGGACTCGATCTCCTGCGTCGCGGCACGGCCGCGCCGGAGGTCGTGCGCGCGCTCACCTCGGCCGATACCGGGGCCAGTCACCGGCAGCTCGGCGTCGTGGACGCGCACGGCGGGAGCGCGGCGCACACGGGGAAGGACTGCTCGTCCTGGGCCGGCCACCGCACCGGCTACGGCTACTCGGTCCAGGGAAACATCCTGGCGGGCGAGGCCGTGGTCGCCGACATGGAGCGCGCGTTCCTCACCACGCGGGGCGAGCTCGCGACCCGGCTCCTCGCCGCGCTCGACGCGGGGCAGGCGGCGGGCGGGGACAAGCGGGGCATGCAGTCGGCCGCCCTCCTGGTCGTGCGTCCGAGCGACGAGTACCCGGAGTACCGCACCCGCTACATCGACCTGCACGTCGAGGATCACAAGACGCCGATCCAGGAGCTTCGCCGCGTCTTCCAAATCCACGAGGCGCAGAAGCTCGTGGAGGCTCACCTGCGCTACGCCGCCGCTTACGACCGCGCGGGCCGGAAGGATCTGGCGCAGATGGAGCGGACGCGCGTGGGCGAGGCCCTGAAGCGCGCGCTCG
>JAEHDN010000001.1 GCA_016880395.1 Candidatus Eiseniibacteriota bacterium | reverse complement strand
CTCGAGCTGCTCGTCGAGGATCTGCCCCATCGTCCAGTCGCCCGAGAAGCCGCATACGTCGAAGAGGAAGTTGCGCAGGATGCGCATCCCCTGCTCCGTGTGCGCCACCTCGGGATGGAACTGGACCGCGTAGCGCCCGTGCGCGGGATCTTCGGCCGCAGCCGCGAGCCCCCCGGTGCTCCGCGCGAGGAGCGTGAAGCCGGGAGGCAGCTCTTCCACGATGTCGCCGTGGCTCGCCCACACGCGGCTCTCCGCCGGCAGGCCCGCGAGAAGGGTGCCTTCGCGCTCGACCTGGAGGACCGCCTGGCCGTACTCGCGATGCTTGCTCGGATGGACGCGCCCGCCCAGCTCCCGCGCGAGGAGCTGCATGCCGTAGCAGACCCCGAGGATCGGCACGCCCTGCGCCAGCACGGACGCGGACAGTCCAGGGGCCCCGGGCTCGTCCACGCTCGAGGGGCCGCCGGAGAGCACGATGCCCTTCGGATTCAGCGAAGCGAGCGTGGCCGCGTCGATCTGGGGCGCGCGGATCTCCGCGAAGACGCCGAGCTCGCGGGCCCGCCGCGCGATGAGCTGCGTGAACTGGGATCCGAAGTCGAGGATGAGAAGTCGTTCGTGGCTCAATGCATTCCGCCTATAGATGAAAGTCCATGGGCAACTCGCACCATGCCGCAACGGGGATTCGGTTCTTCAACGCCGGCGCGAAGGTCCACTTCTTGGCAGCGTCGATGGCCGCCTCGTTGAGTCCGGTCACACCCTGAACGACCTTGACCTGTTGAACCCGACCGTTCTCGCCGACG
The DNA here is from genome assembly GCA_016880395.1 of Candidatus Eiseniibacteriota bacterium. Classification (GTDB taxonomy): domain Bacteria; phylum Eisenbacteria; class RBG-16-71-46; order SZUA-252; family SZUA-252; genus WS-9. The sequence goes on along the minus strand of JAEHDN010000001.1, from coordinate 4,641 downwards.
AGGACATGGAGCACGACTCGTCCGGTGATATTCGCGTCGCGAGCGAACTCCGGATAGACGGGCTGCGGAGCGTCGGTGGGCACGGGTCTCTGATCATAGGTCTGACCTTCGTCGGGAAGCCGGGTCGGAGGTGCAGGAGCGTCCCGGGATGCACGAACGTAGAGATCGATCTCGCTCCCTGCAACCGTGTACCCCGAGTCACCATCCCGAAGGAGCAACGTGTCTCGACCGGAGAACTGGAACACCCGCTGTCTCCTGGCGCTCCCGGGATCGAACTCGATCCATGGGTCGAGCGAGTCCTGGTCCAGCGCTTGATACGCCTTGAATCGACCCCGCCGGGTCGTGGACTGTCCGTCCCTGACCTCGGTCACCAGGTACGTCGAGTCCGGGTTCAGGCTGAGCTGGCCTTCACGGGCATGTTGGTCCTGAGCGCCCATATCGGGGGACCGCCAGCGCCATGTCCCGAACAGGCTGTCCGCATAGACCTCTTCGATGCGTCCCGTGGTGTCCATCGTGGCACACCCGTTCCCGGCCAGGACCCCGAGCGCCACGATGGGCGCATAGCCGCTCCATCGCGGTCCCCTTCGGCCGCGCGCCCTTCGCTTCAATGTAGGAAACATCTCTCGCCCGTGGTCATCAGCGCAATCCCCGCCTTGTCCGCGGCGGCCACGGACTCCGCGTCGCGGATCGAACCGCCCGGATGGGCGATCGCCGCGATCCCCGCCTCGGCGGCGATCTGCACCGAGTCGGCGAAGGGGAAGAAGGCGTCGGAGCAGAGCACCGCCCCGCGCACGTCGTGGCCGGCCCGCTCCGCCTTGAGCAGCGCCAGGCGGACCGCGTCCACGCGCGAGGACTGCCCTGCCCCGATGCCGAGCGTGCGCCCGCCGTGCGCGATCACGATGCCGTTCGACACCACGTGCCGCACGACGCGCCAGGCGAAGTGGAGGTCCTCGAGCTGGGCCGGACTCGGGGGAATCTTGGATGTCGCGCTCCATCCGTCGAGCCTGGGCGGTCCGGGAGCAGTCTCCGCCAGCAGCCCGCCGAGAAGCGTGCGCGCGCTCCAGGTCTCGCGCGCGGGATCGCGAAGGCCCGGGACCTCGAGCACGATCAGGTTCTTCCGGAGCGCCGCGAGCCGCTCCTCGCTGGCCTCGATCGACGGCGCGAGCACGATCTCGTAGAAGAAGCTGCCGACGGCATCGAGCGCGGCATCGTCGAGGGGGCGATTCATCCCGAGGATCCCGCCGAACGCCGACAGCGCATCCCCGTCGCGCGCGCGCGCGATCGCGTCCGCTGCGCTCTCCGCCACGCTCGCGCCCGAGGGATTCCGGTGCTTGATCACGACCGCGGCGGTCTCGTCGAACTCGCGGAGGAGGCCGAGCGCGGCCTCGACGTCGAGGAGGTTGTTGAAGGAGAGGGTCTTGCCTCGCCTCTGGCCGAGCCGGAGCCGGCCGCCTCCCTCCGGGAGATAGAGCGCCCCTTCCTGCCCCGGGTTCTCGCCGTAGCGGAGGCGCTGGTCCAGCCGGAGGTCGAGCACGATGCTCTCCGGCAGCGCGGCTCCCGCCTCGATGGCCCCCGGCACCCCCGCCGCCGGCGCCCGCGTATCGGCCGGCTCGTCCCGCTCCGTCCCCGCGAGGTAACGAGCGATCGCCGCGTCGTAGGCGGACGTCCGCTCGAAGGCGCGGCGCGCGAACCGCCGCGCGAGCGAAGCCGGGACGCCTCCCTGCCGGTCGAGCGCGTCGAGCACCGCGCCGTACTGATCGGGGTCGACCACCACCACGACGTGCGCGTGGTTCTTCGCGGCCGCGCGGATGAGCGCGGGGCCGCCGATGTCGATCTGCTCGATCGCCTCCTCGTCGGTCGCGGCGCCGGAGGCCACCGTGCGCTCGAACGGATAGAGGTTCACCGCCACGAGGTCGATCGACACGATGCCGTGCTTGTGGCGGTCCTCCTCGTCCCGGCCGAGACCGCGCCGGTAGAGGATTCCGCCATGGATCGCCGGATGGAGGGTCTTCACGCGGCCGTCGAAGAGCTCGGGAAAGCCGGTGACCTCCGACACGTCGCGCACCGAGATACCCGCGCCGCGAAGAGCGAGCGCCGTGCCCCCCGTGGAGAGGATCTTCACGCCGTGGCGTGAGAGCCCGCGCGCGAAGTCGACCAGACCGGTCTTGTCGGACGCGGACAGGAGCGCCCGGCCGATCGCGATGGCGCTCACCGCGCCGCGCGCGCCCCCGTGATCATCGCGAACGCGTCCTCGTAGCGCCGCGCCGTCTTCTCGACGACCTCGTCGGGGAGCCGGGGAGGAGGCGGGTTGCGGTCCCAGCCGATCGAGTCGAGATAATCGCGGATCACCTGCTTGTCGAAGCTGTCCTGCGCCACGCCTTCCTTGTAGCCGTCGATCGGCCAGTAGCGCGAGGAATCGGGCGAGAGCGCCTCGTCGATCCAGACGAGCCCGCCGTCGCGCTCGCCGAACTCGAACTTCGTGTCCGCCAGGATCAGCCCGCACGACTCGACGTGCGCGGCCGCGGCCTTGTAGATCGCGATGCTCGTCGCGCGGAGCCGCTCCGCGGTCTCGCCGCCGACGATCGACGCCATGCGGTCGAAGTCGATGTTCTCGTCGTGCCCTTCGGAGGCCTTGGTCGCCGGCGTGAAGATGGGCTCCGGCAGTCGCGAAGAGAGCTTGAGCCCGGGCGGCAGCTTCACCCCGCAGACCGCGCCCGTCGCCTGGTACTCCTTCCATCCCGACCCGGCGAGATAGCCGCGCACGACGCACTCGACATCGTAGCGCTTCGCCTTGCGGACCAGCATCGACCGTCCTTCCAGGATCGCGCGATGGGACGCGAAGGGCTCGGGAAAGCGCGCCACGTCGGTCGTGAGATAGTGGCTCGGGACGATCGCGTCGAGCCGCTCGAACCAGAAGCGCGAGATCTGCGTGAGGACGCGCCCCTTGCCCGGAATCCCCTCGCTCAGGATGACGTCGTAGGCCGACAAGCGGTCCGTGGCGACGATGAGGAGCTGGGAACCGAGGTCGTAGAGATCGCGCACCTTTCCCCTGTAGTCGGGGGCGCGGCCCGGGACCACCACGTCGCGCAGTGCGCGATCAGCCGTCTTCATGGATTCCTCCTGGATCGTTCGTATCGCGTCGACGTAGATCTCGTGCTCCAGCGGAAGCAATCGCTCGGCGAGGGACTCGGCGGTCTCGCCATGTCGCACGGGAAGCTCGGCCTGAAGCACGATGGGGCCCGAGTCCATGCCCGCATCGACCACGTGCACGGTCGCCCCCGTCACCGCCACGCCCGCCTCGATCGCCTGCCGCTGCGCCTCCAGCCCTGGGAACCGGGGAAGGAGCGACGGATGCACGTTGAGGATCCGGACGCCAGCCGCCTCGATCGTCTCTCCACGCATGAGGCGCATGAAGCCGCACAGCGCGATGAGCCCCGGCCTTTCCCGGCGGACGATCTCGAGCAGCTGAGCCTCGGCTTCGGGATCGAGCCGCGGACCGCTGCGCCACGGCGTGAGGACGGACGTGGGGATCGAGCGCTCCCGGGCGCAGTCGAGCGCGGGAGCGTCCGGCCGGTCGGAGACGACCCGCACGACCACCGCCCGAAGCCGGCCGTCGCGCGTGGCATCGATCAGGTTCGCGACGTGGCTACCCCGCCCGGAGGCGAGGAGCAGCAGCCGAAGGGGCTCCATCGACAATCGATACCACACCGGCGCCGCGCGCTCAAGGGGCAACGCTCGAAGGGGTTACCGGCGCGGCCCGGCGCCATGCGACGAACGTGGGAGGCGGGTGCGCGCGGGTCGAGATCCACACCCCTCCGGGCGCGAAGGTGAGCCGGATCGCCCCTTCCCGATCGGTTCGCAGGACGCGCGCGCCGCGCGCCAGATACCGGCCGATCACCGTCGCGTTCGGATGGCCGAAGCGATTGTGCTCGCCGCACGAGACGAGGACCACGGACGGGCGCAGGCGCTCCACCCAGGCCTCCCCGCTCGAGGTCCTGCTGCCTTGATGGGGAGCCTTGAGGACGTCCACCGGGCCGAGCCGCGGAAGGACCGCCTCCTCCCCCGCGTTCTCGAGATCCCCCGCGAAGAGGATCGACGCGCCACCTGCGCGAAGGACACCGGCGAGCGAGGCGTCGTTCTCGTGCTCGCCGTCCGCGAGGCCGCGCGCGATCGCGAGCGTGGCATCATCGCCCAGCGCGAGGGACGTGTCCCGCGCCACGGCCATGGTCCTCGCGCCACGCCGCCGGAGCGCACGCCCGAGGCCTCGCCGCCAGGCGCCGCGTCGATCACGGCCGTTCTCCCACAGGGTCCCGATCCAGCCGCGGCGCGCGAGCCACTCGAAGCCGCCGAAGTGGTCGAGGTGCGCATGAGAGAGGAGCGCCGTCCCGATCCGCCCTGCGCCCTCGGCACGGAGCGCGGGCTCGATCACCGACTCCCCCGAATCGCGCCGCTCGTCGCGCGGCCCCGCATCGACGAGAAGCGAGGCATCGCCCGGAAGCGCGACCCACGTCGCGTCCCCCTGCCCCACGTCCAGCATGACGATCGTCGTCGCCTGCGGCGCGCGGGGCAGCGCGGGCACGAGCGGAACCAGCGCGGCGATCGCGAGCGCGATCGCGGAGAGGCGGGCCGTGGCCGCGCGCG
>JAEHDN010000028.1 GCA_016880395.1 Candidatus Eiseniibacteriota bacterium | reverse complement strand
TGGGCCGCGGCCGGTCGCTCCTTCGCTACCACGGCTTCACGCTGATGGCGCAGGGGACTCCCGACTGGAAGGTGGGGGACTCGTTCTCCGTCTACGTGAAGGAGCTTGGCCCTCCGCTCGTCCTCGCTCCTGTGGGCGCGAACGGTCGGAGCGCGAGCCGGCGCGTGGCCACGGTGGAGTCGGCCGTGGTCCCGGGCATTCCCGATTCCACCAAGAACGCGGTCGGCCGCTAACTCAGGATCCACGGAGGGAGCCATGAAGCAGCGCAACGGTGCGGGGTCCAAGCGGCTGGTCGAGGCGACCGAGCGGTTCATCAAGTCCGAGCAGAAGCTGCTCGAAGTGCTCGGGTATCGTATGATCCTCAAGTAGGCCGAGTGCGAGCACTTCGCGAAGGATCTCGCGCTCTCGGCGGCCAAGAAGCGGTCGTCGGACGTGTTCGGGAGCGCGATCTCGATCAACAGGAAGCTGATGGGAATCCTCGCCAAGTCGCGTTCCGCGGCGGCGAGCGTCGTCTCCGAGAGCGACGTCCTGGCCGAGCTGGGCCGGATCGCGCAGACCGTGACCGATCCCGTGGAGGCGTTCCAGCAGGCGCTCCTCCAGATGCGCGCGGTCGTTCCGTACGAGAACGCGACCCTCTTCCTCTGGAGCCGCGACACGCAGTCCCTGGAGGAGGCGGCCACGGTGGGCTCTCGCGTCGACCTGATCGGCCACGTGCGGTTCGGCCGCAGCGCCGGCTTCTCCTCGTGGGTGGCGCAGCAGCGGAAGCCGGTCCTCCTGAACGACCTCCATCGCGAAGGGGGCCCCGATGCCGTCGCGCTTCGCTCGTTCCTCTCCGTGCCGCTCCTCGTCCAGGGAGAGGTCGTCGGCGTGATCAACATGAGCCACTCGCGCCCGAGCGCGTTCGAGGAGGAGACCGTCGCGCGCGTCGCGCTCTTCGGCTTCCCGATCGCGTCGGTGGCGATGCGCTCCGTGCTCCGCCGCGACCGCGAGCGGATGGCCACCACGGACACCCTGACCTCGCTCTACAACAAGCGCCACTTCGACCACTCGCTCGAGGTCGAGGTGGGACGCGCCAAGCGCTACGGCCACAAGGTCTCGGTCGTCGTGCTGGACGTGGACCGGCCGCGCGAGCCGAAGACCAAGAACGGCGGCGGGTCGGGCGAGCAGATCCTCTCCGACATGGGGCGGCTCCTCAAGCGCTCCGCGCGAGGCACCGACTGCATCGCCCGCTACGGCTACGACGAATTCCGGATCCTCCTGCCGCACACGGACGAGACGCGCGCGAAGGTCGCGGCGGAACGGTTCCGGAACGTGGTCGAGAAGCACGCCTTCCCGCGCCGGAAGCGGCCGACGGTCCACATCGGGATCGCGACCTATCCGGTGGATTCGACCCTGGCGCCCGTATCGGTACCGAATCTCGAGCGGGCGGTGGAAGCCGTGCTGGCTCCACCGGTCGACATCGGGGCGCCGACGGAAGCCGCCGCGAGCTGAGGGAGCGATGACGGAGCGGGGCACCATGGCGCCGCCGACCGCGGCCGGGACGGAGTCGCCCCGGGCGAGGATCCTCGTCGTGGACGACGAGATCCAGGTCGTCCACATCTTCCGCGACCTCCTCACCCAGCAGGGGTACGAGGTCGAGGACTGCGACAACGGGGACGACGCGATCCTCAAGGTCACGACCGGCAAGTTCGACCTCGTGCTCACGGACATCAACCTGCCGGGAGTGGATGGACTCGAGGTGATCCGCGCGGCCAAGGCGGCCGACAAGGACACCTGCGTCATCCTCATCACCGGATACGCCTCCACGACGACCGCGATCGACGCGCTCCGCCAGGGAGCCTACGACTACATCACCAAGCCGTTCGACCTCTGGGAGACGGCCAAGGCCATCGAGCGCGGGCTCGAGACCCGCATGCTGAGCCGGGAGAACCAGCGGCTCCTCACGGAGCTGGCCGCCGCGAACACGGAGCTCCAGCGGCACGAGGAGATCCTGAAGCGGAAGGTGGAGCGGGCGACCCACCGGATGGCCTCGCTCTACGAGGCCGGCAAGGCGATCTCGACGAGCCTGAGCCTCCAGAGCACCATGGAGGTGGTCGTGGCGCAGGCGGCGCGGCTCACCGCGTCCCGGTCCTGTCTCCTCTTCCTGCACGACGCCTCGACGGACGAGTACGGCGCCGAGGCGGCGCTCGGCGTTCCGCGCGAGGCCTACCAGGCGCTCCGGTTCGCGATGGGCTCCGGGTACCACGGCCAGGTCGTCCAGACGGACAAGCCGCTCCTCGTCGAGGATCTGCACGGGAAGGTGGGGGCGGAGCCGCTTTTCGCCGCGCTCAAGGCAACGAGCGCGCTCATCGTCCCGCTCCGGTCGAGCGAGAGCGTGCTCGGCACGATCACCTGCCTCGACCACGATGGGGGGGCGTTCACCACCGAGGACATGGACGTGCTCATGATGCTCGCGAGCCAGGCCGCGATCGCGATCACCAACGCCATCCTCTACGAGCGGACGAAGGAGCTGGACCGGCTGAAGTCCGAGTTCGTGGCCGTCGTCTCGCACGAAGTGCGCACGCCGATCACGTCGATCAAGGGCTCCCTCGAGCTCCTCTCCGACGAGCGCTTCCACAAGCTCCCCGCACCGCAGCGGGAGCTGCTCTCGATCTGCCAGGCCAACACGGAGCGGCTGATCAGCCTCATCAACGACATCCTCGACTTCTCGAAGCTCGAGTCCTCCAAGCTCTCGCTCAACATCGAGCCGATCGACGTGGACAAGGTGCTCGCGGAGGCGGTCGAGAACATCCGGAGTCTGGCCGCGCAGAAGGAGGTCACGATCGACCTGACCGTCGACACCTCGGCGGGGCAGATCGAGGCGGATCCGATGAGGGTGGGCCAGGTCGCGACCAACCTGCTCGGGAACGCCATCAAGTTCTCTCCCGAGAAGAGCCGGATCGAGGTCTTCGCGTCGGGCGACCCGGAGAAGATCACGGTCTCCGTGAAGGACTACGGCCGCGGGATCGCCCAGCGCGATCTGAACCGGCTCTTCCAGCGCTTCGCGCAGCTCGACTCATCGACCACGCGCAAGGCGGGAGGGACGGGCCTCGGCCTCGTCATCTCGAAGGGGATCGTGGAGCAGCACGGCGGGAGCATCTGGGTGGAGTCCGCCCTCAACGAGGGCTCGACCTTCTCCTTCGCGCTGCCGCGGTTCCGCACGGACGGCAACTCCCAGCCGGCGTAGACTCCGCGTCCCGGCGGCCGTAGTATCCCCTCGCGTGACCGCCAACCCACCGCGTAAGAAGACCGTCCTCAGCGTCTTCGGGACGCGCCCCGAGGCCATCAAGATGGCCCCGGTCCTTCGCCGTCTACGGACGGAGACCGGGCTCCGCTCCCTCGTCTGCGTCACCGCCCAGCATCGGGAGATGCTGGACCAGGTGCTCTCCTGGTTCGAGATCCGCCCCGACCACGACCTCGATCTCATGCGCGATGGGCAGACGCTCACCGAGATCACGACCCGCGCGCTCGGGGCGCTCACACCCTACTTCGAGCGCGAGAGGCCGGACCTCCTCCTCGTACAGGGCGACACCACGACCACGATGGCCGCGTCGCTCGCCGCCTTCTATGCGCGCGTGCCGGTGGCGCACGTCGAGGCTGGGCTCCGCACCGGGGACAACGCTTATCCGTACCCCGAAGAGGTGAACCGGCGGATCACCACCGTGATCGCGTCGCGCCATTTCGCACCCACCGAGGGAGCGCGCGCCAACCTGCTTCGTGAGGGCGTGGATCCCGGGACGATCACGGTGACCGGCAATACGGTGATCGACGCGCTCCTCGAGGTGGTGAAGCTCGAGCCCAAGCGTGCCCCCAGGCTCCCGCTCCGCGGGAAGCGCCTCATCCTGGTCACCGCGCACCGGAGGGAGAACTTCGGCGCGCCGCTCCTCGAGATCGCGGGCGCCCTCCGGGATCTCGCCGAGCGCTACCCGGACGTGGACCTCGTCTACCCCGTGCACCGGAATCCGAACGTGGACGTTCCGGTGCGGAAGGCGCTCACGGGCGTCGCCGGCGTCCACCTCATCGATCCCCTCGAGTACAAGCCGTTCGCGGATCTCATGGCGATCTCGACCTTGATTCTCACCGACTCGGGAGGCATCCAGGAGGAGGCGCCGTCGCTCGGGAAGCCGGTGCTCGTGCTCCGGGACGAGACGGAGCGGCCGGAGGCGGTGGAGGCGGGGGTGGTGAAGCTGGTGGGACCGCACCGCGAGGCGATCGTCCGCGAGGCGTCGACGCTGCTTAACGACCCCGCCCGTTACCGCGCGATGGCGGCGGCGGTGAATCCGTACGGAGACGGCCACGCCGCGGAGCGGATCGTGGGAGTGATCCGGGAGATGCTCGGGGCCGGCTGAGCCGTCAGTCCGACGAACGTCCGGAAGCCTGAAGGACCTCGGTCCACTCCTGTTCCGACCGCACCTCGCGGATCGCACCTTGCCCTGTGCGGAAGACTTGAAAGGGAAAGGCGGCGCGCCAGCTTCCATCGAGTGTGACTCCGTCCGGTCCCACGCTCGCCCTCTTCGCCTCGTACACGTTCGCGCGGATCCGCATGCCGGGATGCGCCAGCTCGAGCGCGGGCCCGAGATCCCACGAGGTCCTGAAGGTC
>JAEHDN010000241.1 GCA_016880395.1 Candidatus Eiseniibacteriota bacterium | reverse complement strand
CGAAGTCCATCGGGCTCTCCGCACGCCGCATGAGGAAGAAGAAGCGCGCCGCGTCCACGCCGACCTCGTCCACAAGCTCCTCGAGCGTGATGAACTCCCCGCCGCGCTTCGACATCTTGACCGTCTAGCCCCCGCGAAGGAGGCGCACCCACTGCGCCACGATCACCTCGAAGCGGTCGGGATCCCATCCGAGCGCCTGCAGCACTCCCTGCATGCGCTGCACGTGACCGTGGTGATCGGGGCCCAGGATGTCGATCAGGCGATCGAACCCGCGCGTGAACTTGTCGTGATGGTAGGCCGTGTCCGCGAGGAAGTACGTCGGCTCGCCGTTCGTGCGCACGATGACGCGGTCCTCCTGGTCGCCGAACTCGGTCGAGCGGAACCAGACCGCTCCCTCCCGCTCGTCGAGGACGCCACGCGTTCCGAGCGCCTCGCGCGCCGCGCCCACGGCGCCGCTCGCGTGGAGGCCGCTCTCCTGGAACCACCGGTCGATCCTCGCGCCGAAGCGCTCGAGATCGCGCCGCTGGATCGCGACCACGCGGTCGATGCCCCAGCGCCCGAACCGGATGCGCTGCTCCCGCTCGGGAAGCGCGAGCCACGCCCGACCCTCCGCCTCGTCGAGCGGGGCGACGAGGTCCGCGAGGTACGCGCCCTGGTATCCCTCGTCCGGGATCGCCGGCGCGGGCGCTCCGACCCGCTCCGCGAAGCGCGTCCGCACCGAGGCTCCGAAGAGCTCGGCCTGGAGCCCCGCGTCGTTGACGTAGAACTCTCCCTCGGCGCGGCAACCGATCGCGTTCAGGATTCGGAGCAAGGTGTCCCCGAGGCTCGCCGCGCGCGCGCTCACCACGTTGAGCGGGCCGGTCGGATTCGCGCTCACGTACTCGACGAGGATCCGCTCGCCGCGGCCGGCGTCGCTCGTGCCGTATCCCTCCGGATCGGCGAGGACGCGGCGGACGGTCTCCTGGAGCCAGGCCGGGGCGAGTCGGAAGTTGATGAAGCCGGCGCCTGCGATCTCGACCGCGGCGAGCACGTCGGGATCCACCTCGAAAGCGTCCACGAGGGCGCGCGCCACCTCGCGCGGCGGGCGCCGCGCGGTCTTCGCGAGCGTGAGCGCGACGTTGCTCGACCAGTCGCCGTGGTCCGGATCGCGCGGCACTTCGAGCTCGACGCGCGCGCCTCCGGGCGGTGTCAGGCCGGCCCGGTCGACCGCGTCCCGGACGCGGTCGGCCAGGTAGCCCTCAATCGGCCACGACTTCACGAGCAGCATCGCCCCACAGCTTGTCGAGGAGGTAGTACTCGCGTGCGCGCGCGTGGAAGACGTGCACCACGACGTCGACGTAGTCGAGGAGGATCCACCGGCGCGCCTCGAACCCCTCCGAGTGCCACGGCTTCATGCCGCGGGACTCGCGGAGCCCCTCTTCGACGGCATCGGCGATCGCGCGCACCTGGATCTCGGAGTGCCCCGTCGCGATCACGAAGAAGTCGCACACCCCCTCGAGCGCGCGCAGGTCGAGGATGACGACGTCCTCGGCGCGCTTCGTGAGCGTGAGCCGGGCCGCTTCGCGGGCGAGATCGTGGGCGGGGGCTGCCGGGACCGGCGAGGGCTGGTTCACCGATGCCGGGTCACCGCGTAGTGAACCGCGTCCCGGAGGGCTTCGCGCGCGTCCCGATCGGGGACGTGCTTGAGCTCGGACTCGGCCTGGTCGGCCAGCTCGAGCGACCGGGCCTGGCTGTAGGCCACGCCGCCATACTCGGTCACGAAGCGCACGACGTCGGACCAGTGCCCGTTGCGGAACTCGCGGTTCTTGATCAGATCGACCATCGCCCGGCGGTCGCGCTCGGGAGCGTTCCGGAGCGAGTTGATGAGGGGCAGCGTGATCTTGCCCCCCTCCAGATCGCTCCCCATCGCCTTGCCCATCACGCTCTCCGCACCGAGGTAATCGAAGAGGTCGTCGGTGATCTGGAACGCGAGCCCCACGGCGCCGCCGAAGCGGCCCAGGGCGAGCTGCGATTCCGACGCTCCGCCGCCTGCCATCGCCCCCAGCTCGCATCCGGCCGCGATCAGGCAGGCCGTCTTCTCTTCGATCACCCGCATGTACTGGGCCTCGGTCAGGTCGATGCGGTTGCGCTGCTCGATCTGCCGGAGCTCGCCCTGGCTCATGCGGTGCGTCGCCTCGGCCAGGAGGTCCATCGCGCCGTACATGCGAGCGCGGACGAGGATCGAGAACGCCTTCGAGTAGAGATAGTCCCCCATGAGGATCGCGACATCGTTGCTCCAGGCGCTGTTCACGGTCGGGAGCCCGCGGCGGACGAGACTCTTGTCGACGCTGTCGTCGTGGATGAGCGTGGCGGTGTGGATCAGCTCGACCACGACGGCGCCGAGGAGAGCCTCCTCGTCCACGGCGCCGAACGCCTTGGCCGCGAGGAGCACCAGCGTGGGGCGGAACCGCTTGCCGAACGCGCGATGCAGGTGGGCTCCGACCGCGCCGACGAGATGGACGTCACAGAGGAACGCGTCGTCCCATCGCGCCTGGAACTGCTCGAACGCGTCGGCGATCGGGACCCGGATGGTCTCGAGAGTCGGCTCCTCGACGGGGGCTCGCGAACGGTTCAACGCGGCTCGGGTCAAGTGGCTCCTATTGCTTGGGGGAAAGTCAATTACGGGCCGTGAGCCTAGGGTCAGGCCCTCGCCCTGTCAATGGAAAAGGCCTCGCGCACGCGCCGGAGCAGCCTCCCCCGCTCGTTGAGTCCGGGATCGTCCAGCACCTCGTCCAGGAGCTTTTCCAGGATCTCCCCCACCTTCCGGCCGGGCGCAATGCCCAGCTCGCGCATCACATCGCCCCCGTCGATCTTGAGGTCCTGCAGCGTGAGCGCCTGGCGGGCCGTCAGGATCTGCTCGATCCTGCCCCGCAGCTCCTCGAGATAATGCGGGAAGCCGGTCTTGGTGCCGTTCCCGATGTTGTCCGCGATGCGGAGGTCGAAGAGGTCGGCGACGTGATCCGTGCCCACCTTCTGGAGGAAGCGCCGGACCGCGGCGTCGCTCCATTCGGGGCGGTAGTCGAACATGTGGTTCCGGACCAGATGCGCGACCTCCTCGGTCGCCTCCCGGCTGAACCGGAGGCGCGTCATCGCCTGCTCGGCGAGGCGCTCGCCCTCGAACTGGTGGTTGTAGAAGGTCGCGTCCCCGTGGCGCTCCACGCGCGTGAGCGGCTTCCCCACGTCGTGGAAGAGCGCCGCCAGCCTCACCGCCGGTTTGTCGGGGGGCGCGGCGTCGACCACGTGCAGCGTGTGGTAGTACACGTCGTAGGCGTGGTAGCGGTTCTGGGGAACCGCGACGCACGCGGCGAGCTCGGGAAGCACGATCGGGAGAAGGCCCGCCCGGCGCAGCACCTCGAAGCCGCGCGACGGACGGCGGGCCCGGAGCATCTTGAGGAGCTCCTCCCGGATGCGCTCTGGCGCGACGCGCGCCACCTGGTCGCGGGCGTCTCCCAGCGCGGCCTCGGTCTCGGGCTCGAGCTCGAATTCGAGCGCCGCAGCGAATCGAGCCGCACGCACGGGACGAAGGCCGTCCTCGCGGAAGCGCTCGCGCGGATCGCCGACCGCGCGGAGCACGCCCGCGGCGAGATCGGCTCGGCCCCCGAACGGATCCTCCTCGCGTCGCTCGAGCGGGTCCCACGCGATCGCGTTCACGGTGAAATCCCGCCGCGCGAGATCGGCGTCCACCTCGGTCACGAACTCCACCCGATCCGGACGGCGCGCGTCGGTGTAGCCAGACTCGACACGGAAGGTCGTGATCTCGCAGGGGCCGGAAGGGGTCGGAACCGTGACCGTCCCGTGCTTGAGCCCCGTCGGGATCGCGTCCGGGAACAGGCGCAGCAGCTCCTCCGGGCGCGCGCTCGTGGCGATATCCCAGTCGGCGATCGGAACGCCGCGAAGGAGATCGCGCACGCAGCCGCCCACGAAGTACGCGCGATGGCCGTGGTCCCGGAGCGCGCGGAGGCACTCGAGGAACGGCGGGGGCACGTGTTTGGACTGGAGGGAACGGAGACGCATTTGTGATTGATGGTACCAGCCTTGCGGCCGAGGGGGGGAATCCCTACGATCGACCGGTGGAGCGACCGGTAGGCCTACGGAGGGCGCGCGAAGCGCCGCGGGACGCCCCCGCGCCGCGCTCGTCGCTCGCCGGTGCGGTGGCTCGCGTGGCGGCCTCGTCGCTCGTGACGGCCCTGCTCCTCGCGACCCTTCCTTCCCCGTCCCGAGCCGAGCCCTTCTTCCTCCCTTCCGCAGAGCAGGGATCCTGGACGGCCGCCGACAAGGAGCTGCACGCGGCCGGATCGCTCGCCATCGCGGCCTCGATCCGGGTGGCGGGGCGCTCGGAGGGCCAGGCGTTCGCGGGCGCGGTGAGCGTCGGGGTGCTGAAGGAGATCTACGATGCCACGCTCAAGCCGGCCCCGGCACGCCGGGGGGCGAGCTGGAAGGATCTCGCCGCGGACGTCCTCGGGGCCGCAGCGGGCGTGCTGCTCCTCCGCGCGATGGAGTGACTAGGCGGCCTCGCGTGTGGGCAGCACGACCGTGAACCGCGCACCCGTCCGCCCCGTGTTCTCGGCCGCGATGTGGCCGCCGTGGTTCTGGACGATGCGGTAGCAGGTCGACAGGCCGAAGCCGTGCCCCTCGGGCTTCGTCGTGAACGAGGGCTCGAAGAGCCGCTTCATCGCCGAGGCCGGGATGCCGGGCCCGGTGTCCTCCACCACGAGCTCGATCTCGCCGTCCTGCCGCGTGCGCGTGTGCACGACGATTCGCCGGTCCTTCGCCTCCGCACCATGCATGGCGTCCGCCGCGTTGCTGAACAGGTTGAGGAGCACCTGCTGGATCTGCGCGGGATCGAGGTTCAGCTCCGGCAGGTCTCCCGCGAGATCGAGATCGAACGCGACCCGCTCGTACTT
>JAEHDN010000027.1 GCA_016880395.1 Candidatus Eiseniibacteriota bacterium | reverse complement strand
CCCGAGGATGCTGTTGAGGAGATTGACCGCGATCTGGAGCGGCACCGCATGCGCCGCGGGCGCCGCCTGAGCGCCTGCCATGACCAGGCTCTTGCCGCGCGCGGCCCAGAGTTCGTCCGCGAGCCTCGCGATGGTCCCGAGCGGCAGACCGGCGCGACGCTCGACGGTCGCCGCCTCGAACGAGGCAACCGAGGCCGCTGCGCCGCCCGGCGCCGACGCTCCGCGCGGGCGCGCCACGAGGAGCTCGTTCGCGACGGCCATCGCGACCGGATAGAGGTGGTCGGGGCGAACGCGCAGGCGCTGGTCGGCATTGCTGCCGGTGAGCGACACGACCGGCTCGATCGCGATCACGCGCATCATGGTGCCCAGCTCGGGGCGCCGCCGCGCGTAAAAGTCGCGCGCGTACTCGACGGGCGAGATCATGGTCCCGAGCGGATCGGCTCCGAGCGTGATCAGGAGATCGGCCTTGTCGAGCCGGTAGCGCGGGATCGCGCGGGCTCCGTACGACAGCTCCTGCGCGCGCAGGATCGCGTCCTGCGAGACCGGGTCGTAGACGACGTGCTCCGCTCCCGGATAGGACGCCAGGAACGTGCGGACCAGGGCCAGGGTCGAGGGGCTCGTGATCGTGCCGCTCAGGAGTACGACCTTCCCGCGGCCCCGCGCGTCGCCCAGCGCCTGAATCGCGCGCTGGTCCGCTGTCCCCCAGACGACCGGCTTGTTCGATCCCTTTCCGCGCGCGAAGATCACCGGGCCCTGGAGCCGGTCGGGATCGTAGAGATTGAGGATCGAGGCCTGCCCGCGCGGGCAGAGCGCGCCGCGATTCACGGGATGGGCCTTGTTCCCCTCGAGCTTGATCGGGCGACCTTCGCGCGTCTTCACGAGGACGCCGCATCCCGCGGGGCACTCGCCGCAGGTCGAGGCGTAGAAGACGGGGACGCCGGGCACCAGCTCCTCGGGCGCATGCACGTACGGCAGGATCTTCTCCACCGGCTTCCGCGCGCATCCGGCGGCCGCGAACGCGGCCCCCGCGCCGAGCAGCTTCAGGAACTCTCGGCGGGACGGCGGCTCCGCGACCTCGAGCGCGATCGCATCGGAGTTCGCGGGACTCGCGAACTCCTGCATCTCGCTCTCGGTACCAGCGACCGCGGGCTCGAGGTCGGCCAGTCGGACCCAGTGCTTCGGAAGCGACACCGGATCGCGACCGTCTACATGTGACATGTATTGCACTCCTGCGAGGCCTTGTTCTGGCGGTGGCAGCTGATGCACCACCCCATCTTCAAGGTCTCGGACTGGCGAATGACGTCCATGGTCTGGACCTGCCCGTGGCAGGTCTGGCACGCGATGCCCTTGGCCACGTGCCAGCGATGGCTGAAGTAGACGTAGTCGGGAAGGCGGTGGACGCGAACCCAGGGAATCGGTCGTCCCGCCTCGTAGAGCTGGGTCACGGTCTGGATCGCGGGGCGGTCCGTGCGCACCACGAGGTGGCAATTCATGCAGACGTTGCTGGACGGGATCGTCGCATGCCGCGACCGCTCCGCGTTCGAGTGGCAGTAGAGACAGGGGATCTGGCGCGTGCCGGCGTGGAGCTTGTGGCTGAAGGCCACGGGCTGCTTGGGCGCGTACCCCACGTTGCTGAACGTGTCTAGGAACGCCCACCCGCCGATGCCCAGGGTGGCGACGATCAAGAGGAGGGTTATCAGCCCTCGTTTCGACGGCATGGACACCGGTTCGTGCTAGCGCCTTCTCCGGAGGAGCCCTGAAAATGAAAGGCCGGCAAAAAACTTTGTGAATCTAATCACCAAGTCGGAGGCGAGTCAAGCGGCAACGTAACCGCAATAGACACCAATGGTAATGCTCGCGACACCGGCCAGCATCCGCGTGGCAGAACCGAGCCGCGGAGCGCCCATCCAGGCGAACGGAAGGGCGAAGAGAGCGCTCATCAGCATCATGCCGCCGACCGAGCCTGCCCCGAAGATCGCGATCGTGGCCAGCGCGAGGGCCGGCGATCGGATCGAGGCGAGCACGAAGATGGTGAGCGCGCCGCCCCCGGCGAGGCCGTGCATGAGCCCGACGAGAAACGGCCGGCGGGCGCCCGGAGCCGCCGGAGCCTCGTGCCTGCGGCGGAGCAGCGTGAGGATGCCGAGCAGGATCAGCATGGCGGCCACGGCCAGCTCGAACCAGCGGGACCACGACACGGGAAGCGGCGCGCCGATGAGGACCACGGCGAGCCCCACGAGGAGCAGCGACGCTGTGTGCCCCACGCCCCAGATGCCTCCCTGGATCGCGGCACGAGGCAGGCTCCGCTCACGGCTCACGATGGTGGCCATGGCGGCGAGATGGTCCGGATCGAGCGCGTGGCGCATCCCCAAGACGAAGCCGAGCGCGAGTGGGAGGCGCCCGTCCATGGATTCGAGCATCGCGGCACTATAGGAAAGCGGGGAGCGAAAATCTATACTCGCGAAGTGACCGCGACCCCTGTTCCGATCTCGAACGCCCGATTCGGGTCCCGGCCGCCGCATGGTCTCCTCGGCGCCGATCCCGAGGGCTGGATCCGATCGCTAGGCAGCCCGTCCCTTCCCCTTCCCTGGTTCGTATACGAGTCCCCGCGGGGAGACTGCGTGGTCGGGGCGGGTGAGGCGGCGCGCCTGGAGTGCCGCGGCCCGGGGCGGTTCGGCGATACGGCACGATGGATCGAAGCCATGGCGGCATCGACCCGCGGACACGCGGTGGCCGAGGCTGAGGGGCCGGTCGCGGTGGGTGCCTTTGGTTTCGGCGAAGGCCAGGCCGGTGCCGTGGACGCTGCCGCCGTATGGATCCCGTCCACGCTTCTCCGACGCGACGCGGACGGTCGTGTCCATCTCGCCGGATGGCAGGGCGCCACGGACGACAGGCCGAGGGCCCGCACGCCGCTCGCGGCCGGGTGGTCGGAGGATGGCCATGCGACGTGGATCGAGGGGATCGAGGCTGCGCTCCGCCGCATCGAGGCCGGCACGCTCGAGAAGGTCGTGCTCGCACGGACCCGCGTGCTCGCACAGGCTGCGCCCTACGACCCGCTCGCCTCGTTCCTCGCGCTCCGGGAACGCTATCCCGAATGCCACCGCTTCCTCGTCCGCCTCGAGGACGGCACCGCCTTCCTCGGAGCGAGCCCGGAGCGGCTCGCGTCGCTCCGGGACCGACGAATCGACGCCGATGCCGTCGCGGGCACGGCCCGAGTGGACGGGGAGCACGTCGAGGCTGCGAGGCGACTCCTCCTGGAGAGCGCAAAGGAGCGGAACGAGCACGAGATCGTGGTGCGCGAGATCCTGGCCGCGCTGCGCGGCTGCGGCGCGAGGGTGGAGGCCGATCCCGAGCCGTCGACCTTCCGGCTGCGGCACGTCCTTCATCTGCGGTCGCGAATCACCGGCCTCGCCAAGGAGGGCTCGGGCGTGCTTGATCTCGTGCACGCGATCCATCCGTCGCCCGCGGTCGCGGGCACGCCGCGCGATGCCGCGCTCGAGATGATCGGGACCTGGGAACCCCGCGATCGCGGCTGGTACTCGGGGCCCGTGGGATGGATGGACGCGCGGGGCGATGGGGAGTTCACGCTCGGTCTTCGCTCCGCCCTCCTCGATGGATCGCGCGCGCTCCTCCACGCCGGAGCCGGGATCGTCGCCGGGTCCGATCCCGAGCGCGAGTGGGACGAGTGCGAGGCTAAGATGCGATTCGTGGAGGAGGTCCTGCGTGGCTGAGATCCGCGCTGCCTCGGCCGGGGCGGGATCCGCACGGACTTTCTCCGAGTCCGAGAGCGCGCTCCTCAATCTAGCGTGGTCGGAGCGGTTCGTGGCGTCGCTCGCGGCGGCGGGCGTGCGGGACGCGGTCCTCTGCGCCGGATCGCGATCCGCGCCGCTCGTGCTCGCGGTCGACCGCTCGCCGCTCCGCGCGCACGTCTCCCTGGACGAGCGCGCGGGAGCGTACTTCGCGCTCGGGCTCGCCAAGGCGTCGGGCCGCCCAGTGGCCGTCGTCACGACGTCGGGCACCGCCGCCGCGAACCTCCATCCGGCCGTCGTGGAGGCGCACCACGCACGGGTTCCGATCATCTTGATCACGGCTGATCGACCTCCCGAGCTGCGGGACTGCGGCGCGGCTCAGACGATCGACCAGATCCGCCTCTTCGGGACGGCGGTGCGCTGGTTCCACGAGGTCGGAACGCCCGTCGCGGATCCAGCGCTCGAGGCGTACGTCGCAGGACTTGCTCGGCGCGCTGCCGCATCGGCGTGGGGACCTCCGGCGGGACCGGTCCATCTCAACTTCGCCTTCCGCGAGCCGCTCGTCGCCGAGCCGGAATCGATTCCGCCGCGGGCGCCCGCGCGCGCCGAAGAGTCCGACGCTCCCGATCCCACGCCGCCTGCGGCCCGCGCGGTGGCGCGCGTCGCGCGGCTCCTTCGAACGAAGCCGCGCGGATTGATTCTCTGCGGCCCGGAGGCGGCCTCGTCCGACCTGGCCGCCGACGTGGCGCGGCTCGCGGCCGTGACCGGGTACCCGATCCTCGCCGATCCCGGGTCGCAGATTCGGTACGGTCCGCACGATCGCGCGCGCGTTCTCGGAGCCTACGACGGGTTCCTCCGTTCCCCCGCGTTCGCCGAGCGGAATGCCCCCGAGGCGCTCCTCCAGTTCGGGGCTCCGCTCACCTCGAAGGCGTTCCACGTCTACGCGGCTCGCCATCCCGGCGCGGTCCGGGTGCTCGTGGACGACGGGCGCGCCGCGCGCGATCCATCGCACCGCGCGGCGGAGACGGTCATCGCCGATCCCGTCCTGTTCGCGGATGCCCTCGCCCTGGCCCTCGCCAAGGGAGCCGATCCGCTTCCCTCCTGGGGCGAGCCCTTTGCGCGTGCCGAGGCGGCGGCGCGGGACGCGGTCGCGCGCCATCTGGCCGGCACGCGCGGGATCTCCGAGGGGAGCGTGGTCGCCGCCCTCGTGGAGTCCGCGCCAGACGGAGCGATCGTCTACATGGGAAACAGCATGCCCGTTCGCGACCTCGATCTCTTCGTCCCCGCGTCCTCGAAGAGGCTCCGCGTGCTCGCGAACCGCGGTGCGAACGGAATCGACGGCGTCCTGTCGAGCGCGCTCGGTGCGAGCGCGGCGGGGGCCGGGCCGGTTCTCGCGATCGTAGGCGACCTCTCCTTCCATCACGACCTGAACGGGCTCGCGGCCGCGCGGGTGGCGGGCATCGCGGCCACCATCGTGGTCGTGAACAACGATGGAGGCGGGATCTTCTCCTTCCTCCCCATCGCGCGCCACGGCGACGCGTTCGAGCGGCTCGTCGCGACCCCGCACGGGCTCCGATTCGAGCACGCCGCGGCCCTCTACGGTCTGCTCTATGACGCGCCCGAGTCCCTCGACGAGCTCGCGTCCGCCGCCAGGGACTCGCTCGCGGGCGGAGAGACGCGTGTGATCGAGGTGGCCACCGATCGCGCGGAGAATTGCGCCGACCACCAGGCGCTGTGGGCCGAGGTGATCCGGTCCGTCGATGCGGCGGTGTCCCCGTGAGGGGGTGCGTCGACAGGCATCGCATCGACGTGCGCGGGATGAGCTACGCCGTGCGCGTCCATGGAGGGGTGGCCGCGAGCGCGACCGCGGTTCTCCTCCATGGATTCGCCGGATCGGCCGACGACTGGCGCGAGATCGACGAGCCGCTCGCCGCCGCGGGCGTCCGCACGATCGCAATCGATCTCCCCGGGCACGGCGGAACCGACGCGCCAACCGATCTCTCGCGCTATGCCCCCGACGAGACGGCGGATGATCTCGTCTCGATCCTGAGCGCGCTCGGCGTCGGACGCGCCCACTGGGTCGGATACTCGATGGGGGCGCGGATCGCGCTCCGCACTGCCCTCCACGCTCCGGCGCGGACGGCGGCGCTCGTGCTCGAGAGTGCCTCGACCGGGATCCCTGACCACGACGCCCGCGCGGAGCGGCGCGTCCGGGACGAGGCGCTGGCGTCCGAGATCGAGACGCGCGGGATCGAGTGGTTCGTCCCGCACTGGGAGTCACAGCCGATCTTTGCGACCCAGGCCTCCCTCCCCGCGGAGCGGCAGGAGGCGCAGCGAGCGCGCAGGCTGCGCCAGCGTCCCGAGGGGCTCGCATGCTCCCTGCGCGGGTCCGGCCAGGGCGCCACGCCCGATCTCACGCCGCAGCTCGGCGCGATCGCCTGCCCCGTGCACCTGATCGCCGGGGCCGAGGACGCCCCGTACGTCGAGCACGCACGGCGCATCGCCGGCGCGCTACGGAGTGCATCCGTCCGGATCGTTCCCGAGGCCGGCCACAACGTCCACCTGGAGCGGCCCGAGGAGTTCACGCGGGCCCTGCTCGACCATCTCGCGTCCGTTCGCCGGGAGGACCCGGCCGGCGCTCCCTCTTCCCTGCCGAGGAGCCTCTCATGCCCGTGACCGCGGCGATCGCCTGGAAGCCCGCGAAGACCTACGACGACATCCTCTACGAGAAGGCGGAAGGCATCGCCAAGATCACGATCAACCGTCCCGACGTGCGAAACGCGTTCCGGCCGAAGACCGTGCGCGAGATGATCGACGCGATGGACGAGGCTCGCGAGGATCCCGAGGTCGGTGTCGTGATCCTGACCGGCGCCGGAGACGACGCCGTCTGCTCCGGCGGCGACCAGCGCGTCCGGGGGAGCGCGGGCTACGTCGGGGACGATCAGGTGCCGCGCCTCAATGTGCTCGATCTGCAGAAGCGCATCCGCGCGCTCCCGAAGCCGGTCATCGCGATG